>NZ_MAGO01000007.1 GCF_001687335.1 Dissulfuribacter thermophilus
CTTTTTTTTGAAAGGAGGTGATAGGAGGGGAGAAAACGTGCTGTATCTAGTTGGTATTAATGGTGTTTTTTAGTGGTAAAATGTTTTTACGGAGGGATTTAGATGGGAAAGAAGATTTTATTACTGATCACCAGCTTGTCTTTGATAGTTGGATGTAGTGAGATGATGAGAAATAGGGCAGCTTATATCAAGCTGCCACCGATACCCCAGGGGGCGTCATATGTAGGGAGTGAGGCCTGTGGAGACTGTCATGAAGATTACATCCAAGAAAGTACCAACGTACACCTGAAAATTGCATCTTTTGAGGTGCCACAGGGTGTAAAAACAGGATGTGAAAGCTGTCATGGTCCGGCTTCTCTACACGTTGAGGGTGAGGGAGATACCGAGAAGATTATCAGATTCGGTCCCGAAGGACTTGAGCCAGATGAAATCGCAGGGGTGTGTGTAAGCTGTCATCAGGCGGGGACACATTTCAACTGGGCAGGTTCCATTCATGCTGAAAATGAAGTTGCTTGTACTACGTGCCACAAGATTCATGGAAATAAAAACAAGAATTTGTTGGTAGATAAGGAAACGGCACTATGTGCAAAATGCCACCAGGACATTAATGCCAAGACCTATTTTGCCTCTCATCACCCAATAAAAGAGGGGAAGATGGGCTGTTCAGACTGTCACAATCCCCATGGAAGTGCTAGCCCAGAGGCTGGAATGCTTAAGACAGAAGAACGCGTTAATGATCTTTGCCTAAAGTGCCATACACGTTATCAAGGGCCTTTTGTCTTTGAACACGATCCCGTGGTAGAAGATTGTCTAATATGTCATGATCCCCATGGGACTGTAGCCAATAATCTTCTACGTCAGCAGGAACCTTTTATATGCCTCCAGTGTCATGAAGCCCACTTCCATGCAGCAAGGGCCTCAAACAATGTGGCCACAGTATTCGCACCAGGAGATCCATCAAATGTAATAGCGCCTTCAGATCATGGCTTTACAAAGTCATTCATGACCAAATGCACGCAGTGTCATTCAAAGGTGCATGGATCGGATTTACCATCCCAGTCAGTTCCTGGTGCTGGTGCTGCCCTGACACGATAGGTAAGGAGGTGTGCTGATGAATTTAATTAAGAGGATATTTTCAATTGGTTTGGTGGTTTGCTTTTCTGTGATACTCCAAAATGACCTTGGTATTGCAGAAGAAAAGGAATACGAGGGGTCAGTTAGTATTGGTGGAATATTTGTGATGGACGACATCGATTCTGATGAGGATGGAGCCAAGGGAACAGAGTATAACAGCGTGCTAGACAATACAGGATACTGGGATCTTAAAGGTGAATTGGGCTTTGAAAAGGACGGCCTAGCCTTTAAGGGTGAGGCGCATTATCAGTATGTAGATGAGCAGGAATATGGGGCAATATTAGACCTTAAGAGAATTCTTCGTTTAAAGACAGACTATTCGAGATTCTTACACAGACTGGATCACGATGAACTCGAAAATCTAAACGCACATATCTTTTCTAACACAGATCCAGGGCCATCTGCTGGAAAAGGATATTTTGTCGATTTTAATGGTGATGGAACAAATAATAAGAATGAAGAGATCGTAGGTTCTGCCGCAGTTTATCATACAGACTTAGGGGCAGGGGACGAATATCACATAATGAGAAGTGAGTGGAACAATAATGCGGTACTGCATATCCCTCAGATTCCAGGCTTAAAACTGTCCTTTTCTCACAGATTTGAAGAACGAAAGGGCTTGGACCAGGCCCGTACCATGAGCAAGTGTTCTGCATGCCACATTGTCGCCGACAGTAAGAGCATTGACGAAGAAACCAATGATTATATGCCGAAGGTCTCTTTAAATACTGAAAACTTCGCTATTGAGTATTCTTTTCTCCATAGAGATTTTGATGATAAGAGCGAAGATATGAGTGTTGTGTACAACAACCTTGCAACTACTCACCTGGGTTTTACTAATAGGCTTCAATTCGATGGTCGGGATGGCCCGCTTCCTTATTCTAAGACCCCTGATTCTCAAAAGGATGCCCACACCTTAAAGGCCAAGTGGAACGTAAACCGCACAAACACTGTGACTGCTGCTTTAGTCTATTCCCAGAGCACAAATAAGAGTACTGATGGTCCATATGACATTCTGACTGGTAATTTAAATGACGAACTGGAGATGGATAGTACTGCCATCATGGCGAGGTGGCACAACAGAGTCAGTCGCAAACTTTCTTTCAATGTCTTTGGAAAGTATCAGACCATAGACAATGACGACGCATTTATAGATGTAGTGGACAGGACAAATGCCGATGGTACAACCCTTGGAGATGGATACTCAAGAAGTGCTTTAGGGGCTGCAGAAGGCCTTCAGACTGGCTTTTGGGATTTTACTAGAAAGTCTGGGTATGATCTCGATATCACAACCCTTGGTTTTGATGTAGCATGGAGACCTATGCACGGTGTCACTCTCAGAGGAGCCTATGAATTTCACTATGAAGATCGAGAGAATGCCGAGGAACACAACGTTCCAGACGACACCACGGAGCATACTATTAAGCTCTCGGGTGATTGGCGAGTCATGCATTCTTTGAAGCTTGGATTTGGTTATAAACTAGAGCTTGTCGATGATCCATATGCCCTTAAATTTGCAGTCTGTGCTCCAGATGGCTCCTATGGCGAATACGGAGGTCCTCCAGGTTCATTATATGACTATTCGAGATCCTATGACCCTACCATATATAGTAAGCGTGTCGGAACCCGTTCCAACCTGCCTGAGACAGCTCATGAATTTTCATTTAAGGCCAATTGGATGCCAATTACGGTGTTGAGTACAAACGTTTATGCGAAATACAAGATGGCTGAAAATGATGATGTTGACGGCAATAGCTGGGAACAGGACCTTTTTTCCGGTGGAATCAACGTGGTATTGACCCCCAATGAAAAAATATCATTTGTTGCAGGCTATGATTATTTTAATGACAAATACGAATCAATGTACTGCATAGCAATATATGATGGGTGAGCAAATATAATTACAACGGACCAGTTTGGTTCCGAGCAGACAGGAATGGATTACAGGACCGAGGCCCACAGCTTTTCAGTTGTTGCCACTTATAGGCCACTGGCTGTCTTAGGCTTCAATGCTAATTTCAACTATACTACTGGCAGAGGTAATATCACAGACCTTAAATTCGAAAGTATGTTCCCAACAGGGGATGCAAAGCTAGATTTGGATACCAGTTCAATCAATCCAAATCAGCCATATCTCTATGACGTAGCATATTTGAATGAGATGGCAGATTATTCGAATTTGGATTTTGAACAGCTCGATTTTACCATGGGAGTCTCTTACAGGATCTCAAATGACATAGGTCTTGGTATCAACTATTATTACACAGATTTTGAAGACAACGAAGCCTATGTATATGGAGACCAAGATGTAACTGTACAGTCACTCATGGGCTTTGTAACTGTGAGTTTCTAGGAATAGATGATTTTCCAAAGAAACGGGGAGCAGTGGCTCCCCGTTGCTTATTTTTATCTTTTGTCTAACTGTTCTATAGTCTGATTTCACTTCACATTATTGACCTCTTTTTCTCTTGGTGTTACTAAAACACTTTGTCAATTTGGCAATAAAGTAAATTCGGAGGAGATATAAGAAATGATAGTTATTTTAAAACCCGACATAAAAAGGGAGGGCCCTGAAGTACAAAAAATAAATGATTTCATAAGTAACTTCCCAAAGGTCAATATTAAACTGATTGAAATAGAGGGTGAGACCAGGACAGTATGTGAGTTACATCTCATCGGATCTACTCATAATATCCCCCAAGACGTCCTTGAATCCATGCCTGGGGTCGAAAAGGTGGTACGAGTATCTACAAAGTATAGGCAAATTGGCCGCCATGACATAGATGTCGTACCCATTGGGTTTGAATATCAGGGATTGAGGTTTGACCAGGATTCTTTCCACATATTTGCTGGTCTGTGCGCAGTGGATACACCAGAGCATGTGGAAGAGATCTTCAGGACCCTTGCAGAATTGGGTATTGTAACGGCCAGGATGGGGGCATATAAGCCAAGAACAAGTCCTTATGACTTTCAGGGACATGGTAGGGATTGTTTACCCTGGCTGTTTGAAATTGCAGGGAAACACGGTATCAAAGTCATTGCCATGGAAGTGCTCAAGGAATCGCATATCGATGAAATTTTCGAAGAGTTGGAAAAGGCAGGAAAGCCAACAGGGATTATGCTCCAGATTGGAACCAGAAATGCCCAGAATTTTGAATTATTAAAGGCGGTCGGTTCTCAAAAGGAATTTCCAGTACTTTACAAAAGAGGCATGGGACTAACTCTGGAGGAGAGTTTAAATGCCTGTGAATATATAGCAAGTGGCGGGAATAGGAATATTATTTTCTGCCTTCGCGGCGTCAAATCTCACCTAGGCTCACCTCATAGAAATCTTGTGGACTTTGCCCATGTCCCAGTAATCAAGCGGCTTACCCGTCTTCCTGTCTGTGTTGACCCAAGTCACTCTGTAGGATCGAAGGAAGTAGCCCCAGATGGGCTTCCAGATATCTTTCACGCATCTGCTCAGGGAGTTATTGCTGGTGCAAACATGATATTGGTAGAGTGTCATCCTGATCCGCAGACTGCCCTGTGTGATGGTCCCCAGGCACTTACCATGGAGGAAATGGCAAAATTTGTAGAAGATACGAAAATAATACGAGAGGCATATCTCAGGAGAAAAGAGGCATTTTCAAGGTCAAAGATGAAAGAACTAGCTGATAGTTAATGCATAACAGTGGAACATTTAATATTGCGTATTAGCATGACATGCTTTATATAAGTCAAAAATTTGGGAAAGGGGGTGTATTGACAAAGGTAGTGTATTAAACGTTTTTTTGAGGAATCGATTTTGAAAAGTAAAAAATTAAAAGGAGGGTTTACTGTTATGCTAAAAAATGGGAGAGGTTTTTTTAGCCTGATTTTCTTTTCAATTTTTTCTTTATGTCTTGCAGGTATTTCTTTTGCCGGTCCAGGATCTGTAGAGATACAGACTGTTGGCGACATCACTATCAAGATGGGGGCCCAGGTAAGGCTCATTCCAACTGCTGAAATCAATAGAGATTTTGGTGTGAGTAAAGACGTTGATGGCGCTGTGGCAACAACAATTTTACCAGGTACTGGTGCCATTAGTGTAAATACAAGAGGACATCTCACTGAAGGTGCTGGCGATGTAAAAGACAGCTATTTTAGGAATGAGAATAGGCTATTCTTTAATTTTGCTCATGGCCAGGACTGGGATGTCTACATGGCACTGGAATATGATAGTCTTTGGGCAAGGGAGACTGCAGACCGTACTGACTTTGCTGCTGGAAGGCAGAGCCAACAGTTCGGTATTGAAAGGCTTTTGGCCACCTTCAATCTTCCAATGATTTACTCAAGACTCCAGGCAGGTTGGGATGCCCGTGGTGTGGATATTAAATACGGCGGACTTGTTTACGGCGACGACGATCCAGGTATAGGTATTGTCGGTGCCAAAGACGCCATGAAATGGGCCTTCTGGTACATTAAAAAGGATGAAGATGAGGCTGGTTACACTCAAGGCACACAAATCCTTTAGGACCTGCAAACGATGCATTGGCATCAGACAGGACATTTATTTATGGCAAATTGGCTTACAACCTTGGTATTGCAGAGGTTGAAGGCTTCTGGATGTGGGATAAGAACGATCAGGCTGGTAAAAATGTTGACCATCATTTTGTAGGCCTCCAGGGCAATGGTAAAGTCGGTATTGCCAAGGTTATGTTGGAAGCCGCCTATGGCTTTGGTGACTATGATACTGCCGCTGGTCAGAACTATGACCTTGGTTCTTGGGCATTCTTTGGTGATGTCGCCTTTGATCTCCATGATCAGGTAGGAATCAAGAAGTTTGAAGTACATGTTGGCGGTATCTACGCACAGGGTGATGATGACTGGTCCGATAACGACCTAACAGGTTGGACCCCAGCCACTGGTATCACAAGATTTACCCCTGCATTTGGTACTGAGCAGAGCATTTCTTTCGATGGTGACAATATGTTTGGTCAGATCCTCTACAGCATCTTCCCAGCATACTATGGTTCTGGCCTTATAGGTGGTGGTATAAACGGGAAAGCACAGTTCGATAACCCTGGTCTCATCATGATCGGTGGTGGTGTGAAGGCTGCATGGGATAAGTGGAGCTACAAGGGTAATGTAATGGCCATGTGGTTCGAAGAGGCACAGGCCGTTGAGAATTACTATGCATTGAAGGGTGTTGCAGGTAATATTAACATTGACGAGTTCATGGGCATTGAGTGGAACAATGAAATTGCATACAAGCTCTACAAGAACGTGACCATCAAGGGTGGAGCAGCATTCTTGTTCCCAGGCGCTGGCGCCAAGGACATTGCCCAGGCACTTAAGGCATTTGTCCAGGGTGTGAATTTTGAAGATGCAGGAGATTCAGACGACGTCTCTATGCGCTTTGCAGCAGAGCTTATCTGGTTCTTCTAATCTAGTCAGAATCTGATTTAAATAATCATAAAAGGCCGTCTGTTAAGGCGGCCTTTTTTATTAATATCTGCTTGACATTTCAGTCGGAATTGGTCTCCATACAGCTATGAAACATTATATGCTTTTCTCCATTTTTACAGCAGTTCTCTTCCTTTCCCTGTTTTTGACATGCCTGATAGGGGCTGTATCCATAGCTCCTGGAGAGATATTTAGGGTATTTCTTGCCCAGTTGGGAGTCGTCGATCTAAATTCAATAGATCCTTCTATCTTTGCTATTATATGGGACATACGGTTCAGCAGGATACTACTTTCGGCCTTAGTTGGATGTGCCCTTGCCATTTCAGGAGCCGCTTTCCAGGGCGTATTGATTAACCCATTGGCAGACCCTTTTACAATAGGTGTTGCCTCTGGAGCTGCCTTTGGAGCAACCCTTGCCATCTTCCTGGGAAGCGCTTTTGGAGAGATTCCAGCATGGGTTCAAGGCCTTGGCATCATCCCGATCTTTGGTTTTTTAGGTGCAATGGTCGCCCTCTTTTTTGTAATAGCCTTTTCAAGGCTATCAGGGGGGTTGAGAAGAGAGACCATGATTCTTTCAGGTATTGTTGTAGCAACATTTCTTTCTGCCCTAATCTCACTTTTAAAGGCGCTAGATGAAGAGTCTGTCCAGGCAATAGTATTTTGGATTATGGGCAGTCTCCAAGGCAGGTCATGGGCTCATGTGGGATTTGCAATGCCTTATATAGTCTGTGGCATTGTTATGCTTTTTTTTCTTACACGTGAACTGGATATTATGACACTGGGGGATGAACAGGCAAAACAATTAGGTGTAAACGTTGAAAAAATACGATATCTAGTCCTCATTGGTGCAAGCATCCTTACGGCAGCATGTGTTTCTGTATCAGGGGTTATTGGCTTTGTTGGCCTTGTAATACCACATATGGTACGGCTTGGGCTTGGTGCGAGGCATACACCCCTTTTTATTGGCTCAGGCCTCCTTGGTGCCATTACCATGATTTGGTCAGATGCCATTTCCAGGTCGATCCTGCCAGGAGGAGAGGAGATACCAGTAGGGGTAATAACTGCCCTTATAGGTGGGCCAGTATTTTTCCTCATCCTTGTGAAGAGCAAAAAAGAGGACTTGGAGACTGAGCCGTGAAGGTCTTGAGAATAAGGGAGCTTAGCGCAGGCTATGGCAGCCGAGATGTCCTTGATGAGATTAATATAGATATCCATGCAGGAGAATTTGTGGGTATCCTTGGTCCAAATGGTTCTGGTAAGACAACTTTATTGAGGACAATTACAGGTTTGATCCCAGTAAAAAGGGGATCAATAGAACTCTTCGGTCAAGATCTGGAGTCCTTAAATGAAATTGAGACTGCGAAGAGGGTAGCAGTTGTACCCCAGAGAGTAAATATTGAATTCCCAATAGATGGGTTTCATGTGGTTTTGATGGGCAGATATCCTCACAGGCAATCAGGATTTCTTAGAGGTTATTCAAAAGAGGACTGCAGGGTAGCTGATGAGGCTATGAAGCGTACAAGGACTACCCATCTAAAAAAGGCACTGGCCAATAGACTTTCGGGGGGAGAAGCAAAGCTCCTCTCCATAAGTAGGGCCATTGCCCAGAGTCCAGGACTGCTTCTTTTGGATGAGGCCACAGCAAACCTCGATCCAATGAGGAAGGTGCACATGTTTCGGCTCTTTGAGTCGATGAACAGAGTTGATGGACTTACCATAATTTGCGTGATGCACGACCTCAATTTGGCGGCCCTTTTTTGTAGCCGATTCATCTTTCTCAAGCAGGGAAGGGTGGTCTTAGATGGTGGGCCTGAAGAGGTTTTTACCCCTGAAAATTTGCAAAGTATTTATGATGTTGATGTATCTATCATAAGGCATCCAGTGAAAAAGCGCCCCCAGGTACTCTTTGGATAATCCAATCCCTCTAGCAGGACTACGTCAAAGTGTTGAGTTTTGAGTGTTGAGTTTTGAGTTAAAGGAAGAAAAACTTGGTAAAGTTCAGTCAACAAGGTGGTCCAATGCCCAGAGGCTATTCTCTGAAGGACTTGACCAACGATTTTGACAGAGTATTGATCCCTCTTGACATAAAAAAGATATAGTAGTACTTTTTTCAAAAAAGTATCACTCTCTGCAACGGGGAATCCGGTGAAAATCCGGAGCGGGCCCGCCACTGTGAGTGGGGACGAAGGCTTCATGCGCCACTGTCTGATATTTCAGATGGGAAGGCGAAGTCTGTAGGTTGATCCACGAGCCAGGATACCCGTCAGAGAGGATGCCTTTTGGCTTCGGCGTGGAACCCGAAGAGAAGGCGGAAAAAGCTTATCTGGTCAAGCGGGCTGGCCGGGCTATAGTTCCCGGTTTTTTTGTGTGCCTGTATCCCCGCCTATCTGCTCTTCAACCATGCCGGCCTAAAAAAATAAAAGGAGGTCGGTTTTATGAAGAAGTTCTTAATCTGTTTCATTTTAGTTGCAGGGTTTTTGGGGGCCCAGTGTAAGTGGGCATTTGCCAGCCAGGGTACATTGCTTCGTTTTTTAAAGCCAACCTATAAGGAAGGACCTGTCCCAATTGTTCTTGTAGCCTTTGGAACCAGCACAAAGGCCCAGGTAACTTTTGATCACATAGATAGGGAAATAAGAAAGGCCTTCCCTGGTCATGAGATTAGATGGGCTTTTACCTCAAGCATCATAAGGAAGAAAATGAATAAAAAATACGAGAAGCAAGGTAGTCCTAAGAGACTTAAAAGCCTTCAACAGGTCCTTTCAGATCTAGAGGCCAATGGCTATAGAAAGGCAGTGGTCCAGTCCCTTCACGTATTTCCAGGTGAGGAATGGATTCACATACTGAATCAGGGGAAAATCGATGGCTTGAGGATCTCTTATGGAGAACCATTATTTGCCACTTGGGAAGATGTAAACAAGATCCTAGACGACATCGTTAAAGACATCCCAAATCCCAAAGAAGGATGTGCAATACTTGCGGGACACGGGACCCCCAATACCTATTCTTCGCCAGCGACTGCAGTCTATTTGGCATTTGATAGGCTACTACATACAAGGTTTTCCAATTGCTTTTTGGGAAGCGTTGAAGGTATCCCTGATAAGGAAGATGCAATAAAAAGGGCGACATCCTATCCAAAAGACTATGTGAAGATAATTCCCATAATGCTAGTGGCAGGCGATCACGTCATGAATGACATAATGGGGACTGAACCTGGTGAGGATGGGGAGCTGTCCTGGGCCTTGGAACTAAAAAAGGCTGGGAAAAAGGTGGAGGCACCAACTGTGACAATAAATGGAAAAAAATATTACAAAGGTCTTGGCTTCTATGAGGCCACTACTGAAGTAATTATAGAACATATCAGACAGGCTATGCGAGACCTTTAAAAAGTTTTGAGTGTTGAGTTTTGAGTTGAAGGAATGGAATTAAAAAAGTTGTGAGTGTTGAGTTTTGATCGGCTTTGGCGCTCCTTCTCTTGTTCTCAACCAGGAGCTTGGGAACGAGGTGAAAATGATATTGGCATAGAACATAGAACTAGAACCACTGTTTATACAAAGAGGGATTCAAGGGAGGAAAAGTTATGCAAAAAAATATTGGAAAATTGATCATGGGATTCTTTTGGACGATAATGCTGGTATTTGCTAATCCGGCGACTTCATTTTCGCAAACGTATGAAGAGTTAAAAAAAGAGATAAAATCTTTGGTGGATCAAAATAAAGCCCTTACAGAGCGCTTAAAAAAGGTGGAAACAGAGCTGAGTGAGCTTAAGGAGGGCCATGAGAAGGGATTAGAAATCGAGCCTCAAGAGGAGGGATCAATTTCTGGATTTTTGACTGATGCTGAAAAAAGGATCAATTTGAGTGGACTCCTTGAATTTGGCGGAGCCTATAGAGATACATCATATGACAATGGTGAGGATGTGACTGAAAGTGATTTGGTTATGACAACAGTTGAGCTAGATTTTTCAGCAAAGCTAAACAAGTGGGTTGATGTAACAGGGGTACTACTCTATGAAGATCCAACCTTTGAAAGTGAGGAGACTAGTTTTGAGCTGGATTCAGCCTCAGTGGTGTTTGGAGCAGAAGAAGGTTTTCCTTTTACCCTGACCTTAGGGAAGGTCTATGTACCTTTCGGGGCCCTTTTGACCTATTTCCCAGATGATCCTCTAATTGACTCACCACTTACACTGCTTCTGGGAGAATCAAACGAAAAGACAGCGATCCTTGCCTATACTGATGGGGGATTGACTGTATCTGTTTATGCCTACAACGGAGATGTGGAAGAAAAGGGAGAGGGAGAAAATAGATTGGAAAGCTATGGATTTGATGTTCATTTCGAATATGGCTTGGATATGGAAGGCCTAAATTTTTATAAAAGGGGTGAAAAATTTAAGCATGATCCAAACAAGTGCATAGATTTCTTAATTGGTGGGTCATACATATCCAATCTGGCAGATTCAGACTTTTTGTCAGATGCACTGGGTGATGAGATTGATCATTACGTTGGCGGAATGGATTTTTACGTGCATGCCGAACACCGTGGATACTTCATTGCGGCTGAGTTCATGGGGGCTGTGAATCATTTTTCCGCAAATGACCTCAGTTCAGGTAACTCTGGGGCCAAGCCCTATGTTTGGAATATTGAAACAGGATTTAGCTATAACTGGTGGAAAAATCTTGAAGTGGCATTCAAGATTGCTGGCTCTTTTGATACTGAGGCCCTTGGGCTCCCTGAACGGCGTTATGGTATTAACTTGAATCAGGAACTCTTTGAGGGAGTTACACTCTCTTTAGGCTATATACACGATCAATACCATGATATTGATATAGACAAACGTGATGAAAGAGAACTTTTATATGGCCAGATGGCTGTGGAATTCTAGTCTATTATTTTTATTTGTCTTCTCCTGCCTTGTAAGGACTGCATCCGCCCTTACGATTGTAGACGATAGGGGAAAGACTATTGAACTCAAGGCCCCAGCAAGGCGTATCATAGCCCTGTATGGGGCCTTTAATGAGATTATTGCAGCCCTTGGAAGAGAGGAGCTGTTGATTGCCCGTACAAAGGCAGACAGAGACCCTGCCTCGATCCTTAAGCTACCTGAAATAGGGACCCACATGAGACCCAACGTTGAGTTGATTGTCTCTTTAAAGCCAGATCTCATTCTTCAGAGTACAGGTAGAAGGCTTGCCCTTGAGCCAGTTAGGGCCCTTGAAAACATGGGGTTTAAAGTTGCAGTGTTTAATCCAAATTCCATAACTGGCCTTTACACTACGATACTTAGGATTGGGATACTTATAGGAGAGGAGAAAAAGGCCAAGGTCTTAGTAGAATCTATGAAAAATCGTATAGAACATATACAGAGACATCACATGGGGAAGAGGGCTCCACGGGTATTTTTTGAAGTAAGGTACCCCAATCTGCTTGGGGCAGGGGGGAACAACATTGTCAACGAAATTATAGAGAAGGCCGGAGGTATTAACTGTTTCTCAGGGGTAAAAAAGAAGTTTGTAAGGCCAGGCCTTGAGTCTGTTCTAAAGTGTGATCCAGATTTTTACATCATACAAAAAGGCCCTATGAATCGGGCCCCTGGAAATCCTGAGAATAGGCCCAACTTTATGCTCTTAAGGGCGATACGAGAAGGTCACTGGCTGATGGTGCCTGAAGGCAAATACTCTCGTCCAACACCAAATATAGTTGAGGCCATAGAGGAGCTCTCAAAGGTGTTTATGGAATATGACGACCTCAATGGGCAACAGGGTATGACAAGTATGGAGGACTCTAAGTGAAGGCCATTTTGATTGCTGGTACCAAGAGCGGTGTTGGAAAGACGACTATTACTTTAGGTCTCTTGGGTGCCTTAAAAAGGAGGGGCTTGAAGGTTCAGGCATTCAAGGTGGGGCCGGATTTTATAGATCCAGGACTTCATGCACTATTAACTGGTATTCCAAGTCACAATCTAGACACCTGGATGCTCTCCAATGAAGAGAACATTAAAATTTTTCATAAATATGCAAATCTTTCAGATATATCCGTATTAGAAGGTGTGATGGGCCTATTTGACGGTGCCCCAGGAAGTGCTGAACATGGCTCTACAGCTCATCTTGCAAAGATTTTAGAGGTCCCTGTTGTCCTTGTAATAGATTGTCACGGACTTGCAAGGTCTATCCTGCCTTTAATCAAGGGTTTTCTTGAATACGATAGGGCTGTCCCTATTAAAGGCGTCATCTTAAATAGGGTTGGAAGTCCCAATCATGAGGCTTTTTTGAGAAGAATCATAGCCTCTGATTTCCCAGAGTTAAATGTCATTGGAGCGATACCTAGAAAAGATGAAATGCTGATTCCTTCGCGTCACCTGGGGCTATTTACAGCAGGGGAAATAAAAGATGATATTGGGATTATCAATGAGATAACCGATAGGATCTCAAAAGCAGTAGACCTAGATACCCTTTTGGAAATTGCATGGAAAGGAGAACGAATACCCTGTGAGCCTTCAGGAAAAACTGTAGGAGTGTTTTCAGCTCCTGAGGTTACAATTGGTGTCCCGATGGATGAGGCATTCTGTTTTTATTACGAAGAGAACCTAGACGCACTCAGGCGCGCTGGTGCAAAGATAGCGCGCTTTTCACCTTTAAGGGACGAAAGACTTCCAGAAATAGATGCCATATATATAGGAGGGGGGTATCCAGAGCTATACGCAAAGGAGCTTTCACAAAATACATCTATAATCGGGGAGTTAAGAAAGAGAGTATTGAATGGGATGCCATGTTATGGGGAATGTGGAGGCATGATGTATCTTTCCAGGGGGATCTACCTTGAAGGCGGGGATTTTTATCCAATGCTAGGGGTTCTTCCCTTCTCAGTACGAATGCTCCCCTTTTTAAAGTCACTGGGTTACCGAGAGGTGGAATTTTTAAGAGATACAATACTGGGAATCAAGGGCTTAAGGGCTCGTGGGCATGAATTTCACTACTCCGAAAGGGTGGATGAGTTTTCAATGGAACACTGTGCCTATAGTTCAAAAAATGCCTTGGGCAAGGCAATGGGCGACAAGGGTTTTGTTGAAGGAAATATCCTTTCAAGTTATGTTCACCTTCATTTTTTGAGCAATAGAGAGATTGCCAGGAATTTTGTAAATAGGATCAAGGAAACAATAGAATGAAGCTTTTAATGGACCCTGCAAAGATAGAGGAAGAGAGCTTTAGAAGGATAGAAGCCCTTTTGCCAGCCTCCATAAAAGGTCAGTTTTCCCGTGGTGAATGGGAGGTAACTAGGCGCATTATTCACACAACTGGAGATCCTGAATTTTATAGACTCGTGAGATTTTCAAAGGGTGCAGTTGATGAGGGAGTAAAGGCATTACTGGAAAAAAAAGGTGTCTATGCAGACACAAGAATGCTCCTTTCAGGTATAAGTACAGGGAGATTGAAAGAGCTCAGTGTATCCGCATCTTGTCTGATCAATGACCATGAGGTCGTACGACGTGCGAAGGAATCCTCCATAACTAGGGCCGCTGCTAGTATTGAATTACTGATTGATAGGCAAAAAGAAGGCATGGATACAGGGATTGTTGCCATTGGTAATGCTCCAACGGCCCTTTTTTATCTCCTCGATGCCATAAAGGAGATATCCTGGAGACCCAGCCTTATAATTGGGACTCCCGTAGGGTTTGTTGGTGCAGAGGAATCAAAAGAGGCCTTAATGGCATCTGGTGTCCCCTATATAACATGTGTAGGCACAAGGGGCGGTTCTACAGTTGCAGCGAGCATTGTAAATGCCTTGGCAATAATGGCTCTTAGAAAAAAGACGATAACCTAAATCCTGCACGGCAAAAGGGGACAAAAAATGATTTTACCGCCTTGCATATTGGGCAAACTCGCCAATTGTAGGATTTAGGGACAAATGTAGAAGTTGAGAAAGGTTAGAGTAATGGAAGAGAAAAGTCTAAGACTAGGCAAGCTTTATGGTATTGGTGTTGGCCCAGGAGACCCAGAACTTATAACTCTCAAGGCCATTAGGATATTAAGAGAGGTGGAATCAATATTTGCGGCATCTTCTAGCTCAAATGAATACAGCATTGCCCTATCCATAGTTGACAAGCACATCGGAGGACGGCCTGTCATAGGGCTGCCTTTTCCTATGACCCGTGACAAGGAAGTATTAAAACGCGCTTGGCTAGAAAATGCCCAAAAGGTGCTCGGTTGCCTTAGAGAAGGCAGGGATTGTGCTTTTATTACCTTAGGAGACCCCCTTACCTATTCGACTTTTTGTCACCTCATGAGGACAGTGAAAGAATTGGAACCAACTGTAGAAGTCGTGACCGTACCAGGAATTACCTCTTATCATGCTGCAGCAGCTAAGCTGAATTATCCAATTGCAGAGGGAGACAAGGGGTTTTACGTGGTGTCAGGTGTAAACGGTGGTCGACATATAAAAGAGGCCCTTATAAAGTCGGATACCGTATTCGTACTTAAGACCTACCGGGAATTTTCTAATATCAAACAGGTACTAGAGGAGCTTCAGCTTCTGGAAGATGCAGTGCTCGTAAAGAAGATAGGGATGGAAGATGAAGAGATTAAGAGGGGCGTAGAGGATCTTTCAGAAGATGCAAAATTACCTTACCTCACTCTCCTTGTGGTTAAAAACAGTAGTGCTTAGGCCCTAGACGCCTATTTTTCTCACCTCATTAGCTGCCATCTAGGATTTGCATTGTAGGAATTAGATGGTATTGGTTAGAGGGCTGCCTGGGGCTTTCGTTTATCCCAGATTATGCACTTCAAATGCCTGAGAAAAGGATTTTTCCTGAATAATTCAATAGTTATCTGCATCTTTTTAGTTAGTGCCTTCATCCAAAAGGTGAAGCTTTATCAGTCAATAAAATCTCAGGCATTTGAAGCCGCAAGGGGCTCGCAATTTTACCGAATCTGCTGCGTTGTCGGGCACTTGAAGTACCTAAGTACGTCTGCATACCCTCCGCCTTGCATTTTCGGCAAACTTGCGAGCTGCATAATCTGGGTTTATTTTCAGGCCAGTCCCATACCAGTATAACAGGTATAACAGCTCATGAAGAAAGTAAAATTACGGTGGGGTTACACTACAGGTACATGTGCTGCTGCTGCTACAAAGGCCGCACTGTTGAAGCTCATTACAGGAGGGGTGCATGAGAAAGTGGATGTCTCCCTTCCTGGGGGAAAATCACTTCAAATCAAGATAGAGAGAACTGAGTGCTTAAAAAAGAGTGTGATAGCAACAGTAATCAAAGATGGAGGTGATGACCCGGACTGTACCCATGGGGCTGAGATTCAGTCCAGGGTTACCCTCGTTGACGACGCTAAAAAGGAGGTAGTTCTTACAGGAGGACAAGGGGTTGGTCTTATAACAAAGCCAGGCCTGGTACTTCCACCTGGAGAGCCCGCCATAAACCCAGTCCCAAGGCAGATGATAAGACAAGCTATTAATGAGGCATTAGTGAATACGGGCAACGATGTCCTGGCCAGTTCAGTCCATGTGGAGATAATAGTCCCGAGGGGAGAAGAACTTTCAAAAGAGACTCTAAATCCCAGGCTGGGCATCATTGGCGGTATCTCGATATTGGGTACAACAGGGCTTGTAAAGCCTTTTTCCCACGGTGCCTATCGTGCAACCATCTACACAGCACTTAAGGTTGCCCAGGCAAGTGGCATAAAACAGATATTTCTAGTTACAGGATCAACTACTGACAAATTTTCTAGGCAGTTAAATCCATCGGCCCCAGAGGTTGCGTTTTGTCAAATGGGAGATTACGTGAAATTCTCCATGGAGTGGGCCTCAAAATTGGATTTTATAAGGATTTGTGTCTATGCTTTTTGGGGCAAGACCATAAAGATGGCTCAAGGACTTGGTCAGACCCATGCATCGATTGGCGCAGTTGATTTCGATCTTTTAGCACGATTGACTCAAAATGTTACCAATGATGCGAAAATAATTTCGTCGATCAAAACTGCTAACACAGCACGTCTGGCCCTTGAGCTCTTAAAGGAAAATGGGCTCAGATCAGTTATAAGAGAGGTAGCAGTACTTGCCCTAAAGAATCTAAAGTCTTACACGATTAAGAATATCCCTGTTTGCTTCAACCTTTTAGATTATGATGGAACTGTTTTAGAAAGGATTGAGCATTGAAGTTATTTGGTAGTTGATAATCTATTATAGAGGGGTAGCTCTAGATGTCTAGATTTCATGCCTTTTCCCGATAGGGGAAAATGAACTAACTAATCAGATGAAGGTATTAACCCCGTCTAAATTTCCTTTTAAGGTAGATACGGTGAATTGTTATTGGAGAGAGTTTAATAACTATTTTAGAGCAAATTCAATTAGTAAATGATATGAGTAATGCTTTTCCCGTTTACATTATTGGAACAGGTGCTGGCAGAGCTCACCTCACGGATGAGGCCAGAGACATAATCTTAAAGTCTGATGTGGTATTTGGTAGTGAAAGACTTTCAAGGATATTTGGAGATCTTGTAGAAGATTTTCGTACCTTAAAGTTCCCTCTATCCAAAGCTGTAGAAGAGATCAATGATTTGAGCAAAAAGAAAAAAGTAGTTGTATTGGTTTCAGGGGATCCACTTTACTACAGTATAGGGAAATACGTCCTAAAGGTCCTTGGCAAAGACAGATGCGTAATTCACTCCAATGTCACGATAGCCCAAGTTGCCTTTGCACGGCTTAGGCTCCCTTGGGACGATGCCTTTGTTTTAAGCCTCCATGGCAGGGGGTTAGAGGCGTTGGAGCAGGCCATTTTAAAATACAAAAAGATCGGTATCTATACTGATCCAGAGAACAATCCTGCAAAGATTGCCGAATTTTTACTAGATAAGGGGATTGAGTGTGGAGCCTTGTACGTACTCGAGGGAATTGGCGATGTGTGTGAGCGGATTCAAAGGTTTGACCTGTCTCAGGCCAGGAGAGAGAGGTTCCGGGACCCAAATTTTGTGGTGCTCCTTTTAAGGGGAGGAGAAGAAAAAGGGGGGGTACCCTGGTTTGGTATGCCTGAGTCCGCCTTTAGCCATAACAATATCCCCATCACAAAGAGGGAAGTGAGGGCAATTGTTCTATCAAGGCTTGAACTCGTGGACCCCAGGCTTCTAATGTGGGATATTGGCGCAGGGTCTGGGGCTGTATCTATTGAGGCTTCTCGATTTCTTCCCTCTGGTAAGATTTATGCAGTGGAAAAGGACCCAGATAGGATAAACTCAATCCAGGACAATTTGAGGCGCTATGATGTCAGAAACGTAGAGCTCATAGAGGGGCTCGCCCCCAGTTGTCTAACCCAATTGCCTCCTCCAGATAGGGTTTTTATAGGAGGAGGGGGTAAGTATTTGAATTCAATTCTAAATTTTTCTATAGATGCCATGAAGGAACAGGCCATAATAGTAGTAAATTGCGTGATGTTGAGTTCTTTGGGAACCGCATGTTCTGTCATGGAATCTAAGGGGCTTCGGTATGAGGTGGTAGAGATTCAGGTGAGCCGTTCCAGAAATATTGGCGATGGGTTTTATCTCAAGGCCCAAAACCCTGTCTGGTTAGTTGTTGGTGAGAAAAAGGAGTGAGTTAAATATGAATAAAGTCTATTTTGTTGGAGCCGGCCCAGGAGATCCAAAGCTCATTACTGTCCGTGGAAAAGAACTTGTTGAAACTGCAGACCTTATCCTTTATGCAGGCTCACTTGTGCCAAAAGAGATGCTCGTTTGGGCCAAGCCCGAGGCAGTTCTCCAGGATACATCAGGCATGACCCTTGAAGAGATCATTGACTCAATAAAAAAGGGATGGGAACGCAATAAACTCGTTGTGCGTCTCCATACAGGGGAACCGTCCCTCTACGGGGCAACTTATGAGCAATTCAATGCACTAGATGAGCTCAATATACCATATGAAGTAGTACCAGGAGTGACAGCTGCATTTTTGTGCGCTTCCCGCCTTAAGAAAGAACTAACAGTGCCTGAAAAGACCCAGACCGTAATATTTACAAGGGTCAAGGGCAGGACCCCTGTGCCGGAAAACGAAGACCTTGAGGTGCTGTCAAAAATAGGGGCCAGCATGGCCATTTATTTGAGTGTCTCCAAGATAAGTGAAGTGGCTAAGACGCTTTCGCAACATTATGGCCCTGAGGCCCCAATTGTTGTTGGATATAGGCTTGGCTGGCCAGGTGAAATAGTAATTGAGGGGACAGTCAAAGACATCGGTGAAAAAGTTAGAAAAGCTGGCATCTCCAAACATGCTATCATTCTTGTAGGGCCTTGTCTTGAAAAGGAATCTGCTTCTTCCACCAGGTCGAGGTTATATTCAAAAGATTTTTCTCATGGATATAGAAAGTCAGGATCTTAACCGTCGTATGCATTCATTTGGCACTTACAATCCATAAGAGGGATGGAATGCAGTATTACGTATGTGCAGTTACTCCCAGAGGGGCCCTGCTTGGGGCAAAGATTGCCAGGGCACTGAATGGAAGGCTCTTTTTAAAAGAGGGAGTTCAGGTAAGTCTTGATTGGGATACGTCATATTTTAGTTCACTCAAGAGCTTTATGGCAAAGGCTTTTAGAGAAGCAGACGCTATTGTATGCATCATGGCTTGTGGCATAGTTGTGAGGACAATTTCCAGGTATTTGACATCAAAACAAAAGGATCCTGGCGTAGTTGTTGTGGACGAGACAGGGAGATTTTCAATCAGTCTTGTATCTGGACACTTAGGCGGTGCAAATGAGCTTGCTGCCATAGTGGCGGACAGCATTGGCGCAGTGCCAGTGATTACAACTGCGACAGATGTAAATGGGCTTCCTGCTTTTGATGATATTGCTAGAAAAAAGGATTTAGTAATTGAGGATTTTGGTGCCTTAAAGGCCATACATATGGCCCTTTTAAGGGGTGAGCAGGTTATTGTGGTGGATGAGGTCGGGGTGCTAAAACATGAGTTAACGAGTTGGGATCAGGGGATTATCCAGTATGTTTGTGGAGTTGGAAATTTTGAACGGATATGCCCAAATGACATTGGCCATGATAGGGGCAATGTGACCAGCTTTTTAAAGACCGATAGTGAGGCGCAGATAAAAGAGACCATGGGCAATGATCTGGAGTTACATGGTAAAAAAGATGGAGTCCCCCGCGAGAGTTTGCATGAAAATCTTGTATATGTTGGCATAAAAAAAAAGGATTTCACCGTCAAAAATCTCCTTCGAATGTATCCTAGAGCTAGATTATTTATTGGAGTGGGTTGTAATAGGGGGACTTCTAAAGAAGAAATAGTTGAATCAATTGAAACTGTAATAGGACAATACAATCTTTTCCCTGGAAGTGTAAAAGCTATATGCTCTATAGATAAAAAGGTCGATGAAAATGGCCTTATAGAGGCAGCTGATAAATTGAGACTTCCAATCGAATTTTTTTCAAAAGAAGAACTCTCTCAAGTTCATGTCCCCAATCCTTCCAGCGCCCCCCTCAAGGCAGTAGGGACAAGTAGCGTTGCAGAGGCCGCAGCCCTTCTCGGCGCTGGAAAGGGTGGAAGGCTTCTGGTGGAAAAGAAAAAATTTAAGAACGTGACAATCGCTGTTGCATTAAAATCTTTTGACTGAATTGCTAAACTACAGTTTCAAAAAATGACAATTTCCTCTCAAGTCTCCTGTTAACATGGGGAAAGGTGCGGAAATAACCCTTAATTTTGGACTAAATTTGCTACTTGCTAGTTTTCTTCTTAACCAATACAGCCAATCCGTGTAATAATATTTGTAGACGCTGTCCAGGCCAGGTGAATTTGTCCATGAGCAAGAGGAAATAAAGATTAAATACCTTTGGATTTTGATTTTTATAGGCTTTTTTGTATGGTCGGGAATCAATCCTAAAGACCAATTTATTTGGTTTTTAGAGGCAAGTCCTGCTGCTATTGCCGCGATCATATTGGCGTTTACATACAGATCTTTTAGGCTCACCCCACTGGCGTATACTCTGATATTGATTCATTGCATAATTTTGATGATTGGAGGTCATTTTACTTATTCAGAAGTACCTCTATTCGACTATTTAAAGGAGCCATTGGGTTTTTCTAGGAACAATTACGATAAATTGGGGCATTTTGTCCAGGGCTTCGTTCCAGCATTGGTAGCACGAGAGATCATTCTGAGAAAGAATTTGATAAGGGGGCGCCGTTGGCAGGCATTTTTTATAATCTCTTTTTGCCTAGCTGTGAGTGCATTATATGAGATAATTGAATGGTTGGTAGTTCTTGGAACAGAAGATAATGCTGGTGCCTTCTTGGGTGCGCAAGGTTACATATGGGATGCTCAATCTGATATGGCGTGGGCCCTATTAGGGGCAGTGACCAGTTTAATTACTTTAAGTAGGCTCCATGATCGGCAACTTGCTGATCTTTCAAAATGATACTGTCCGCCTTTTCAAATTAGGCCCTTTTCATTGAATGTTCAGAGGGCTACAATGAACCCCATTTGAAGCCTATGAGCCTGGGCCTATTGCTATTGGCTACAGGGGATAAAGGCTATAAATATTATAAAAAAGTGTAACTAGTTCGAGTAAGGCTATGGGATATATATATTGCGTTGGAATTGGACCTGGGGCCACCTCTCACCTTACAAAAGAGGCCATAGATGCACTCATTGCCTCAAGCGTCATAGTGGGCTACAAGACATATGTTGATCTCATTAGCCCTATAATCGGAGAAAGGCAAGTGATTGCAACTGGCATGATGAAAGAGGTGGAAAGGGCCAAGATTGCAGTGGAGTTGGCCCAGGATGGAAAAGTCGTGGCAGTTGTATCAAGCGGGGATTCTGGCATTTATGGCATGGCAGGACTTGTGATAGAGGTGATCAATGAACTTGGGATCGAGTTGGGCCAAGACAAAATTGGGCTAAGGGTCATACCAGGCATACCTGCTTTTGTTGCCGCAGCATCGCTGTTGGGGGCTCCTCTAGTTCACGACTTCTGTGCTATTTCTCTTAGTGATCTACTTACGCCGTGGAAGGTGATAGAAAAGAGGCTACGTTCGGCAGGTGAAGGAGACTTTGTGGTGGCGCTCTATAATCCACGTAGCAAGAAAAGGGATTGGCAGTTACAGAGTGCCCTTGCGATACTTGGAGAATATAGGGATGAAAAGACACCTGTAGGCCTTGTTAAGAGGGCTATGAGGCAAGGAGAAACCGTTGAAATTTGTCACCTTTCAAACGTGCCCATAGAAGAGGTGGACATGGAGTCGATTTTGATTGTAGGGAATTCCAATACATTTGAGGTTGGGCCATTTATGGTGACTCCCAGGGGGTATTTTGATAAGTATGAAATCCTTTAGGGATGTGTTATTGATCGGACAAGATCACCCCATTGAGGAAAAGATCAGGTGTGCGAAAGGCATTTATGAAGAGCTAAGTTTGTCCCTTAGTGAAGCTCCAGACATAGTTAACTTACTCCGTCAGTACGATGAGGCCATTGAGGCAACCTGGAATAGGATGAACGATGTTGGGGTTACCAGGATTTGTACGGTGTGTGCCACACAGGATGGGGGAAGCTGCTGTGGCAGTGGGATTGAGAAAAGGTTTGATGTAACGCTATTAATAATCAACCTCATGATGGGGGTGAGTCTCCCGGAAAGGCCATGGGACGATACTGGGTGTTGGTTCCTTGGCCCTAGAGGGTGTACAATAAGGGCAAGGCACACTATCTGCGTAAATTATATCTGTAAGAGGTTAAATGCCTCTATTGCCCAATCAGATCTCCATACCCTTCAGGAGGCTATTGCCCGTGAGGTCGAACTTGGTTTTTTCCTAGAAGAGAAAATTAAAAGGATGCTCATGTCATGATTCATTCAACTGATATTCCAATGATGGAGAGGGCCATTATTTTAGGTCGAAAGGCCCTTGAGGCAGGGGAATTCCCAGTTGGATGCGTGATTACTAGCGGATCAATGGTAATTGGAGAGGGGAGCAGAGTCGGTTCCAGGGGGGAGGCAGCAAATGAACTTGAGCATGCTGAGATAATGGCCATTAGGACTTGTTATGAAAAGATTGGTACATGGCCAGGAAAGCTTGGTCCACTCACCTGTTATACGACCCTTGAGCCATGTCTAATGTGTCTTGGGGCACTTTTGATAAACGGCGTAAAACGCGTAGTCTTTGGGTACGAGGACGTGATGGGAGGAGCCTGTGGCATTGATCTCACAAAGAGGATTACATGGAAATCACATGAAGTCCCATGTGAAGGCCTGATAATGGATTACATTTATAAAGACCAAGAGATAGAATTTGTGGGTGGAGTACTACGGGACCAGTGCCTTGAGCTTTTTGAGGAATTCTACAAGAAACCAGAATCAAAATACTTAGACGGTACGCTTCTTAAAGAATATACTCTTTATCATGCAAGAAAGTAGATTAGGAATCTGGCATCCTGTGATCTATTATCAATATAGGAGGGGCAATTGAAATCACAAACTGGCCTAAAGGTCCGGACTGTTCAGTTTAAACCCAATTCCAGGAACCTATTCTTCCACATCCTGACCCAGTGCAATCTACGCTGTAAACATTGTTACATCAATCAAGATGCCCAGGGAAAAGAGATATTAGATAGTGAAACTATATTTAATTGGTTAAAGATATTTGCAAATAGAGCTGTAAGTTTTGAAGAAATACCTTTAGAAGGGAATTTTAGATTTAAGGGGAAATTTAGGTTACCCCATGAACACGTTGCCGAACAGACTAACGTGATCTTTCTAGGAGGTGAACCTACTCTTAATCCCGCCTTGCCTGAGGCAATCAGGTATGCACGTGACCTAGGTTTTAGATCTATTACAGTGGATACAAACGGTTATCTGTTCCATGATTTTCTCAATAAGGTGACCCCTGGACTCGTGGATAATATTTGTTTCAGTCTTGATGGTAGCACTCCTCAAACTAATGATCCCATAAGGGGCCATGGGGCATTTGAACGGTGTACTCAGGGGATCAGAGAGGCCATTTCAGGCGGCTTTAATGTCAGCGTGATATTTACTGTAAGCATGTTAAACATCCATGACCTTGCAAGGATGCCACACCTTTTGCAGGAACTAGGAGTGGAGAATTTCTTTATCCAGGTAGTGGGGATAAGGGGGCGGCCAGCAAAAGAAGGAGACTATGGCCTTCAAGTTGGAAGGACTCTTTGGGAAGAAGTGGTACCAAAAGTTGCAAAGGAGGCTGCTTCCCTTGGGATTACAGTTACCTATCCTAAGGTCTATTTAGGTAAGAACGAAGATTTTTCATGTGCTGGTGTCGACGGCGAAAACTATTTTGTGTTTCCAAATGGTAGGGTATACATCTGTCCACTCTGTGAGGATCTTGCTGTTCATTCATTTGAAATCAAGGACAATGTGCTGAAACTTCGTCCCCCTATTACGGAGTTAGACCTCATTGCCCTAAATATCCCTGAGGGGTGCGTGATGAATAAAATACTTCATCCAGAGAATATCCCCTATGGAGAATCTGGTGAAGTATTGGCAAAGGTCGCCTGCTGTATGCTCAAGGAAGAGGTGAGGCCAGGATGAGGTTTAAATCTACATCGCTTTTAATCAGCCCCTGATGTTTCATTATCAATAATGTGTTTTTCCAGGCCTCCCCATTTATTTCACCAACTTTGCCCGAAGGGCTGAGGACTATTTTGCGGGTTTCCTCTATCTGTCTTCTCAAAATTTCTTCTGGGGTGTCAGAGGCATATTTTTTTAGTACTTTAACGGCCTCATCTTCATTCTTTGGATCTAAGGCCTCAATCCACCCAGTTAGGACGGCATTTTTAAATTTTTCTACTATATCCTTTTGGGTCTTGAACATCTTTTCAGATGTCACAAGGCAATTTGCCACGAAAGAAATTCCAAACGAATGAGGGTCAACGAATTTAGGAGTCTGGTCTTGAGCGAAAATTTTTTTAGACAAAAAAACACCCTGGGTATTTCTGTATACAGGCCAAAGATCGACTTCCCCCCTCCAAAATGGCGCATAATCATAATGGACCGCATAAAGCGTGAGATCTTTTTCAGTGAACCCATACTTTGCCATGATTGCCCTCATAATGGTTTCATCATTTCCTCCAAACGTTACACCAATTGTCTTACCTTTTAGGTCGAGCGCTCTGTTGACTTTAGTTTTCTCAGAAATATAGATCCACTGAAGCGGGTTTTTCTGGAACAACTGGGCAATGACAACTGGCCTCGCTCCTTTTGAAGCGGCCCTTATGATCTGGTCAGAGGAGGCAACTGCAAAATGTGCCCTTCCAAGTTCGATTTCTGTGAGGGCATCGGTTTCAGCCCCTCCTTCCTTTAATTCCACATTTAGCCCAAATTTTTTAAATATGCCCTTTTCCTGCGCCCAGAGCTCCCCTAGGGTGCTTGCATTGAATAGCCACTTAAGGCGATATGTGTAGTGGGCCTGGGTTACCTGGGACTTATTCTCTTCTTTTCTGCTACATCCCAGGTTGGAAATCACAGAGGCAACTACGAGAAATAATACTATCCAATAATACGTTTTTTTAACCATTTTCCCATCCCTTCAAGTGTTGCAAGATAACACGACGACACAAGTCCTATCAAAAATAGTGCGATTATTATCCTGGCGAGATTACTTTGGTATAGGGCCTTTCTAATGGAGTATCCAATTCCATTTGTAGCAGCCAAAAATTCTGCCACAATGGTCCCTACCATTGCCATTGTTCCACTGCCGACCACTACAGTGACAACCTTTTCCAGATTCTCAATGGTCCTTATCTTTAACATAAGCCCTCTTTTGAGCCTGCCAGTGATCTTGAAGAAGTGTTCTACCTCGGGAACAGGTACAGAAAATATACCAATAAAGCTTAAAAGTAGTGGGAAGTAGCAAATGAGCCCTGCTATGATGATTCGGGAAGCCAGGCCATCTCCAAAAAATAGGAAGATAATTGGGCTTACAGCTACTACAGGATAGGCCTGGAGATTATAAGAAGCAGTCTTTGCTAAGGACCCTGCCCATGACTTTAGCGACGCAAGGCTTGCAACGATTATGGCAAGCAACGTGGCAAAAGCATGCCCAATTACAGCCACTACAAAGGTATTTAGGGTGGCAAAAAGGTATGGACGAAATATGTTTTTCGCCTCTTCTAAAAGTTCTTGAAAAGAAGGAATAACGTAGTCTGAGACATTAAACGAGTATTTGATGCCCAAGAGTAGGAACAAAAAGATTGCAAATATGATTACGAATTGTGTGAGTCGTTCTAAGGCCTGCATGATTCAAGTCGCAATCTCAAGTACCTCAATCCCCTTTTCCTTTATTGTTGACTGTGGATAAGGACAACAGGGTGTTTCATCAAGCCCTTTAATTTTAAAAAGTTTTTTAATAGAGGAATTGGTAGGCCGTTTGAGAATGAATATCTGTTTAGAAAACCTCGCTACCTCAATTACATGATGGCTTATGTAGAGTATTGTACGATTGGAGAATTCTTTTTTGATAAATTGAAGTATCTTTTCTCTTGTGGGTTCATCTACATTGGAAAGTGCTTCATCGATTATCAGACAATCAAAATTTTGAGTAAGGTATCGTGCGATGTTCACCCTGTTTTTTTGGCCCTGGGAGAGATCCTTAAAGCGGGTGTTCAGGTCAACACTTTCGAGACCTATTTTTTTGAATTTTTCAAGTAGATGTTGATTGTCTTTAACCGACACCTTTTGGAGGTGTTGGTATACGGATTCCCAGTTTGGGAACCTCTCTTCGCTGTGAGAATATAGAATAGGGCCGCTTGCCGGTTCCTTTTTTACAAGGCCTCTAGAGGGTTTTAAAATCCCTGCTAGTATCTTGCCAAGCGTAGATTTACCTGCTCCAGAGAGCCCAAACAAGGAGAAAAAGCCTGGTCCTTTTATAGTAAAGGATAAGTTTTCAAAAAGGAGCCATTCCTCTTTGGGATAACCAAATGTTATACCAGAGGCGCTGAGAATCATGGTGGCTTAGGCATTCGTATTAAATCTCTTACCGTCCATGGTCAGCAGCTTGCCATTTTTACTTTCTGCCTTTCATTAATTTCTCCAAACGCCTTTGTTTTTTCTTGCGTCTTTTAATAATTTGTTTGACAGTTTTATCAAGGATGTCTTTTCTCAGCTGTATTATTTCAGAGTCTGCTCCAAATACTGCTGTCTTCAGGTATTCAAAGCCAAACTGCATGAGTTCTACGTCGTCCTCTAAAATCTTCTTCAATACGTCTTCTTTTACGATATAGGTATCTAAGAATCTGCTTTCAAAAACAAATTTCCTGAAGCGCTCCATATTGGTAGTGGCCATGTAAAAAAGTTCTCTGGCCCTTGGTGGCATTTCTGTTTCTTCGCCAAAGGAACGTTTCCTCAAAATGAGTTCAAGCCAGCCCCTGTTCATGGAATCATAAAGATCTGCTTCCTGGTCGGCACGCCATGAATCAACTGTCCATGTGGCTGGCTCCTCAAAGCCTTTACAATGAGCTTCTTTTACAACGAAGAAGAATTCCTCTTCTTCTCCAGCATGCTTTTCCTGCTGTCTCAGGCTTGCTATCCCTATTGGGTAATATCTGCAGGAAACGGGTCTGTCAGTATAAATCTGGCAGCCCTCAGGGGTTACAAAAGGACACTGTCCGTCTCGTTCTTCCATCATTTTGAGGCGTGCCACCGGAATACCGGTAATTCCCAGGAGCTCAGGTTCAGTATAGAGCCTGAGGAATAGGTCTGAGGTAAGTCCAAGTCTAGTCTTCATTCTAATGATATCGTAAGGTGTGAGGATTATGTTCATGTTTCTGCAACACTTTGTGAAACACGATACCCCTGGATGACACTTGAACTGAAACTCGCTGTCTCTCTCAAGTCTTACTGGCTGAATAGCGCTTCCTGGTTTATTCTTTTTAAGAGCCTGATCTACCCTTTTTTCCAAGTCTTTTAAGGCCATCTGTCACCTTCCAATAAAAAAGTAAATTTATTTTCTAATTGAATATCGAAATTCTTAATAAGCTTGTGTCAAATGCTTACAAAGTCAAGAAATCATGACATTGAAGCAATTCATCACTGCATTGCCTGAGGCTTACCACCGAGTAAGCAAAGGAAGTATAATTTATAAAATCCGTTCCTGGAAGATTGCTGAAGACTTTTCCTAAATAGTAGCATCTGCCTTGCATCCCAAGAGCACAATCAGTGTTTTTGGCTGAGATTGGGGCGAGACATTGGCAATTGCAGCCCATTTGAGCGGTTACATTTAATATGGTTTGGTCAGGAATTCGATATTCGTTCTTCATTGTCTGAGACGCATTTATCATATAATTGAGTAGCTTTTTCAAGGTCTAATTTAGTATTAATATTTAGTACTGAAAGTTCTGTAAAGAAATTTTGTGGAAGTTCGTCCAATCTAACAATAGTATGTGGCACAGATTCTACCAGTCCTTTTAAAGAAAGATTTCCTGATAAAATTCTTTTTTCTACAATGGAGACTAGTTCTTTTTTATATATAGCATGAAGGGGTTCAAGCCCTTTTTGGCTGAGGGGGACAACTACTGGTGCGCTTGAGCGAATAGATCTCATGTGCGCCACTAGCTTATCGCTCAAAAAGGGCATATCGCAGGCAATCAAAAAAACCCTATCAGATCTAGCATTTAGCAGAGAGGCATGAAGTCCAGCTAATGGGCCTTTCCCCGGATAAATATCCTTAATTACTTTCACACCGAAGGACTTATAGGGGGCGGCATCCCTTGCAACAATGAATAGCTCTTCAGTATTCTTGTGAAGAATATCTATAATCTTTTTAATTATTGGGATTCCATGAATAGGAAAAAGTGCTTTATTTTCTCCAAATCTGGAACTCTTTCCTCCTGCGAGTATGGCACCTGTCATGAACTCACAATACGTCAATTTTTCCCTCTTGACAATTTCCATCGCCCTTAATATAAACTATGCCACTGAGTGGTGATTCAGTTTTGGGGTTAAATAGTCAAATAGTATTAAGATTCACTATTGAACAGTCCTTTAGGGCTCAGGAATCGGACCAAATGAATAAGAGAATAGAGAACTATATTTTATCAGCCTATATAATTCGCTCTATGAGGACCAAGCACAATGGTCGTTGGCCATTGTGCTTTTTTTGTCAATAAATAAAAATAATAGGAGGTATGTAAGATGCCAAGCTTTGTCAACCCGGAAAAGTGTGACGGTTGCAAAGGCGGGGAGAAGACAGCATGTATGTACATCTGCCCCAATGACCTCATGGTCCTTAATCCGGATGCTATGAGGGCCTACAACCAGGAACCAGACCAGTGCTGGGAGTGCTACAGTTGTGTTAAGATCTGTCCTCAGGGTGCTATTGAGGTGCGTCATTATGCAGATATCGCCCCAATGGGTGGTTACGTGCAGCCAATGCGTGGTACTGACTCCATCATGTGGACAGTTAAGTTCCGTAATGGCAACATGAAGCGCTTTAAATTCCCCATCAGGACCACTCCAGAAGGTTCAATCAAACCCTATGATGGCAAGCCAAGTCCTGGTGCAGATCAGCTCGACAATGAGCTTCTTTTCACTGAGACAGAAGGTGGCAGGGCAACCTGCAAGCCCTCAGACTTTTCCTAAGTCGTGACGAGGGATGTGGCTATAACGAACTAAATAAAATTTTTAAAATAAGGAGGATTTAAAATGGCACTTCCTAATAAACCAACTTGGGAGCTTTTGGCAGAGCCTGATCTTTCCAAGGTTCCTGTAGAGGAGCATGAATATGATGCCCTCCTCGTTGGCGGTGGTATGGCTTGCTGCGGCGCAGCATGGGAAATTGGAAAGTGGTTGCCCGATGGTGCAACCTGTGCTCTCGTAGACAAGGCTGCTCTTGAGCGTTCAGGTGCAGTTGCACAGGGTCTTTCAGCTATCAATACATATATTGGTGAGAATACTCCAGCAGACTACGTCCGCATGGTCAGGAATGACCTTATGGGTGTTGTCCGTGAGGACCTTATCTTTGACCTTGGACGTCACGTCGACGATTCAGTCCATCACTTTGAGGAGTGGGGACTTCCAATCTGGAAGAAGAAGGGTTCTGAAGGAAAGAAGCTTACTGAGGGCGGCGAGCCAGTCCGTACCGGTAAGTGGCAGATTATGATCAACGGTGAATCCTACAAGTGCATCGTTGCAGAGGCAGCCAAGGCAGCACTTGAGGAAAAGGGTTATGATCTCTTTGAGCGTATTTTCATCGTCAAGCTCCTCCTTGATGCCAACAAGCCCAACACCATCGCTGGTGCTGTTGGCTTCAGCGTACGTGAGAACAAAGTGCACATCTTTAAGGCAAAGGCAATACTTGTTGCCTGCGGTGGTGCAGTCAACATCTTCCGCCCACGTTCAACCGACGAAGGTAAGGGTCGTGCATGGTACCCAGTATGGAACGCAGGTTCCACCTACACCATGTGTATGCAGGTCGGTGCCGAGATGACCATGATGGAGAACCGCTTCACCCCATCCCGCTTCAAGGATGGTTATGGTCCTGTTGGTGCATGGTTCCTCCTCTTCAAGGCAACCGTGACCAACGGTTATGGTGAGCACTATCTCAAGAGTGATGCATGTAAGGCAGAGCTTGAGAAGTATGCTCCATATGGAACTGCTCCGATTATCCCAACATGTCTCCGTAACCATCTCATGCTCTTTGAGATGAAAGAAGGCCGCGGCCCAATCTATATGGACACTGCAGCAGCACTCAATGCCTTCCTCGAGGAGAAGAGGGCAGAGGGTATGGATGAGAAGTCCCTCAAGAGATACTGGAAAGAGCTCGAGAGCGAGGCATGGGAAGACTTCCTTGACATGTCAGTTGGTCAGGCAGGTCTCTGGGCCTCAATGAATATCGAGCCTGAGAAGGTTGGTTCTGAGATTATGCCAACAGAGCCATACATGCTTGGTTCACACTCTGGTTGCTGTGGTATCTGGGTCAGCGGTCCAAATGAGGACTGGGTACCAGATGACTACAAGTGGGGATACAACCGTATGACCACAGTAAATGGTCTCTTCACCGCTGGTGACGGTGTCGGTGCATCAGGCCATAAGTTCTCCTCAGGTTCACACGCTGAGGGTCGTATTGCTGCAAAGGCTATGGCCCGCTACATCCGTGACAACAAAGATTTCACCCCAACTATAAAGCAGAGCGCTGATGAGTTGAAGGCTGAAATCTACAAACCTGTAACCGTCTACTATGAGAACTATCAGAAGACCACCCATGAAATGGTCAACCCCAACTACATCAAGCCACGTCATATGATGGAACGCTTGATGAAGTACACTGACGAATACGGTGCAGGTTGGTCACCATACTATATGACCAACGCAAAACTTCTTGATATTGCAATGCAGCATCTCCAGTGGCTCCGTGAAGACTCTGAGAAGATGGCTGCTGGTGGTCTCCATGAGCTCCTCCGCGCATGGGAGAACCTCCACAGGATCTGGTGTGTTGAGGACCACCTCCGCCACATCCAGTTCCGCGAAGAGAGCCGTTATCCTGGATTCTATTATCGCGGTGACTTCCCAGAAGCCGACTCCAAGACCTTCGAGGAAGGCGGATGGAAGTGCTTCGTAAACTCCAAGTACAATCCTGAGACCGGTGAATGGGAAGTTATGAAGAAGCCATGCCATCAGATCATTCCTGACTAATATTTGGGAGTGATGGTGTGGGCTTGAATTAGGCTGTAATCCAGGCACTGCATAGCAGCGGTGCCTGGATTTTTGTATAATGAAAAGATATATATAGGTGTAGGTGTAGGTGTAGGTGTAGGTAAAGCTTGCAAATACACCTACACTTACATCAAAAATGAAAAAAGGAGCGGGCTTATGAGTGATAAGATTCTGGTTATTGGTGGCGGCTTTTCGGGGCTTACGGCCGCATGCGAGGCCGCCGAAATGGGTTATGAAGTAGCAATTGTTGAAAGAGAAGATTATTTAGGAGGTCGAGTGGCTCAGCTTAACAAGTATTTTCCTAAGCTGTGTCCACCTACCTGCGGATTGGAGATCAATTTTAAAAGGATTCGCACAAATCCTAGAATAACATTTTACACACGCTCAGAGGTGGAGTCCGTGTCTGGTGGACCTGGGGCTTATAATGTAAAGATCAAAGTTAACCCAAAGTATACCACACCTCAGTGTATGAACTGTAAGCCAGGCGAGGCAGCTGCAACGACAGAGGTACCAAACGAATTCAATTTTGGGATGGATACTAGGAAGGGAATTTATCTTCCTCACCCTATGGCCTTCCCAAACCAGTGTGTAATGGATCCCGCTGTAGCACAGTCTGATGAGGGCAAAGCCATTGAGGCAGCTATGCCTGCCGGCCACATCGACCTTGGCCAACAGCCCGAGACAATAGATCTGAATGTGGGCGCCATCATCATAGCAACTGGGTGGGATCCCTACGATGCAACAAAGATGGACAATCTCGGATTCGGAAAGTATGAAAATATAATCACCAACATGATGATGGAGCGTATGGCATCTCCATCAGGACCAACCGGTGGAAAGATCCTTAGGCCTTCAGATAAAGAGGCTCCTAAGAGTATTGGATTCGTACAGTGTGCAGGTTCCCGCGATGAAAATCACCTGCCCTACTGTTCATTCATATGCTGCATGGCCACATTAAAGCAGATCACCTATATAAGAGAACAATACCCAGATACGGATGTTTATGTCTTTTATATAGATATTCGTGCAGCAGGTAGGAAATATGAGAATTTCTATGCCAAGGTAAAGGCAGACGAAAAGGTGAAATTTATCAAAGGAAAGGTTGCCGAAGTACGCGAGGGATCAAGCCCGGGAAGTGTGATACTGGTTGCAGAAGATACTATCGGGGGCGGAAAAGTAGAGCAAGAAGTCGACCTTGCAGTATTGGCAACTGGAATGCAGCCAACAGGTGCCAAGGTAAAGATACCTGGTATTCAATATGATGAAGATGGTTTTGTGGTGCAACAAGAAGGCATCATCCCCTGTGGATGTGCTAAGAGGCCAGCAGACGTTGTATCATCGGCCCAGAGTGCCACAGCCGCAGCATTAAAGGCAGTTCAGACCATTGTTAGGAGGGCAGGATAATGTCAAAAAAGATCGGAGTATATATATACACAGGAGATGGAATCAAGGAGGCCATTGATGTAGACAAGCTTGTAGAGCTTGCTACAGGAGAACTGGGCGCCACAGTGGCCAAGACCCATGAGAATCTGTACTCACCAGATGGCGTTGCAATGGTGAAGCAGGACGTGGAGTCTGAAGGCCTTAATGCCATAGTGATTGCTGGTGTATCCCCAAGACATGAATTTAAAGAATTTGATTTTCCAGGGGTTTACCTTGAAAAGCTTGGCCTTAGAGAGTTAGTGGCCTGGAGTCATCAAATTTCAGAAGATGACGAGAATGCTGATGCCAAAAAGGAACATGTACAGGAACTGGCAGAGGATTACATTCGCATGGCTGTTACCAAGGTTCAGAAGGCAGAAATGCCAGAGCCTGATAAGATGGAGCAGCCAAGCGACCGCATCCTAGTAATTGGTGGTGGTGTAACAGGTATGACAGCAGCACTAGAGGCTGCCGAAGCTGGTTATAAGGTAACAATAGTAGAAAGAGAACCTGAACTAGGTGGTTTTGCTGCTAAATTGAGAAAACAGCTTCCTCTTGGCCCTGATTATTCTCAATTGGTACCTCCTCTTGTTCAGGATCTTATCTCTAAAGTACAGTCCAATGATAATATTGAAGTGAAGACCTCAACTGAGGTTGCACGTATTGCAAATGTCCCAGGTGATTACCGAGTGTCATTTAAAGAGGCAGGAACAAAGAGCGAGTGGGATGCACCTGTGCCCCTTACAGATGAAGAAAAACTTGATGAAAACGGTAACGAGCTTCCGGCTGAAGAATTAAAGAAGAAATACGAAGAAAAGAATGAAGGACGAAAAGAATATACGGAAGTAGATCCAAATGCTGAGGTCTACGGAGCAGTTATAGTTGCATCTGGATGGAAGCCATACGTGCCGGCAGAAGGTGAATTTGAACATCTGGCATGGGGCAATCCAAATGTAGTTACTAACTGCCAGTTTGAAGAACTTGCAAAGGCTGGGAAGGTCAAGAGGCCCTCTGACGGAAAAGAAGTAAAGGCTGTTGCCTTCATTCAGAGTCCAGGTGGTAAAGACGACGATGCTGACTTTCCATATGCTTCTGCAGTAACAAGTCTCGTTTCATTAAAACAGGCAAAATACGTTAGAGAGGATCAGCCTGAAGAAGGTAAGGCCTACATCTTTTATCAGCACATGAGGACACCTGGTCAATACGAATATTTCTATAAGGGACTCCAGGACGATCCAGGCATCTTCCTTGCCAAAGGCTCAGTTACAGAGGTAAAGGACAATGGCCAGGGTGGCCTTACAGTTAATGTAGAAAATACTCTTCTTGGCGATTCAATTAGCGTAGATGTGGATATGGTTGTCCTTGCTACGGGAATGGTACCAACCACAAGGGATGAAGCAGTTGTAAACCTGGCATACAGACAGGGACCTGCCTTTAGGGATCTGGATCTTTTTGGAGGATATTGTGATTCTAACTTCATCTGCTTCCCCTATGAGACAAGACGTACCGGAATCTATGCCGCAGGTGGTGTACACAGGTCCATGACCATTAAGGAGGCAATGGAAGATGCAGCTGGGGCAGCATTAAAGGCAGTACAGTGTATTAAGGCTGCCCAGGAAGGTCATGCTGTCCATCCAAGAACTTGGGATTATGATTATCCAAGCTTCTACTTCCAGCGTTGTACCCAGTGTAAGCGTTGTACTGAGGAGTGTCCATTTGGCGCACTGGACGACGATGAAAAGGGAACACCCAAGCCGAATCCAACAAGGTGTAGGCGTTGCGGGACCTGTATGGGTGCATGCCCAGAGAGGATCATTGGATTCAAGGATTACAACATCGATGTTGTGGGATCTATGATTAAGGCCATTGAGGTCCCAGATGATGACGATGAAAAACTCCGCATGATAGTCTTTGCCTGTGAGAACGATGCGTATCCATGCCTTGATATGGCTGCATCCAAGGGCTACTGGTGGTCTCCATTGGTGAGGATAATACCAGTGAGATGCCTTGGTTCCGTAAACGTGGCCTGGATTAAGGATGCCATGTCAAGTGGTATGGACGGAGCACTGCTGCTGGGATGTCGTTTTGGAGATGACTATCAGTGTCACTTTGTAAAGGGAAGTGAGCTTGCAAACCGTCGTATGGAAAACGTTGCTGAAACACTGAACTCCCTTGGTATGGAACCTGAGAGAGTAAAGCTTGCACAAGTCGCCATTGACGAGTACGATAAGGTACCTGAAATCATCAACAATTTTGTTGATGAAATAATGGAAATGGGACCAAACCCATTCAAAGGCTGGTAGTAGGAGGGAAAAAATGGCCGACCAAAAAAAGTGCAGCCGGATCTCGGGTTCGTACAGGGGGTTATGGATGCCGGTGGCGACACCGTTAACAGGTGCTACCAATGTGCTACCTGTTCGGTGGTGTGCCCTCTCTCTACAAATGAGAGCCCTTTCCCGAGAAAGGAAATGCTATGGGCACAGTGGGGGCTTGCTTCTAGGGTAGCAGGCGATGCAGACGTGTGGCTCTGTCATCAGTGCGGAGACTGCACTAAGTACTGTCCGAGGGGAGCAAGACCAGGAGACGTCCTTGGGGCAATTAGGGCAAATGCCATAAAGTATTATGCTACTCCCAAGGCACTAGCTGACATGCTAAGTAGCCCAGGAGGGATGTGGGGTGCAGTAGTAGCTGCAGCTGTATTGTGGCTTATTGTGGCTGCAATCTGGTCCCAAGTAACAGGCGAGGCCTTTCCATTTCCAGAGGGGCATATCGAGTTTCATAAATTCCTGAGTGTGATTCCCATTGACGCTGTGGTTCTGCCTGTTGTGGCCTTTGTGGTGTTTGCAAGCTACAAGGGAATAGTGTCCTTTTGGAATGACATCAGTGAAGGTGCTGGATTGCCAAAGTCCTTTAACGGTACATATCCAGCTCCACCTATAGGGATACTGGTATCAAACTACCTAATCCCATCAGTAAAAGAGATACTGAGTCATGAAAGGTTTAAAAAGTGTGGCCAGACTGCCGAGAGAACAAAAGGCCACCAGTGGGTATTGATAGCCTTCATCATATTATTTATCGTCACTACTATCGTGATGATTTATGCAGACGTCCTCGGCGGACTACTGGGAATAGAGGGGTTCCATACGCCGTTGGCCCTATGGAATCCTGTAAAAATTGCTGCAAATATCGGCGCCTTCTTGCTCATAGCAGGTATATGGATGATAAAGTCCATGAGGGATCAGAAGACCAAGGAAGGCGTGCTAAAGAGCTCTGCTCAGGACTGGAATCTGATCTGGTTGATATTTGCAGTAGGTATAACAGGGCTTGGGTCAGAGGTGTTCAGGCTGGTTCACCTTAAATTCCTGGCCTATCCAGTCTACATAGCTCATTTGGCCTGCGTCCTTATCCTGTTCCTTTCATTGCCTTACACTAAGTTTGCTCACCTCATTTATAGGACCACTGCCTATGTGCACCAGAGGTGGGCAGAGGATGTGAAGGCAGGAAGAGCAGGCTTTGGCTTGGAAAAGCCTGTAGGAACCGATGAACACTAGAAATAGATCATGACCTAGTTTTAATCAAAGGCGTCCACTGGACGCCTTTTTTTTTAAATCTCCTTTCTAGGGGAATTGACGAGTTGGTTGGGGAAAATATTGATTTATTGACATTGATTATATATAATGCCGCGTAATTTCTCTTAACGTAGCTCTTTGACAAATCAGGTAATTGTGGTAAAAGATTATAAAAAAAGTCTTGCGTTTTGAAAAAACATAGCTATTATATCAGCCTTAGTTCCGGGCTGGCGTAGCTCAATTGGTAGAGCAGCTGATTTGTAATCAGCAGGTTGGGGGTTCAAGTCCCTTCGCCAGCTCCACCAGAAATGTGGAGAGGTTCCCGAGCGGCCAAAGGGGGCAGACTGTAAATCTGCTGGCGAAGCCTTCGGAGGTTCGAATCCTCCCCTCTCCACCACAATCGCGAAACTAGAGCGGGAATAGCTCAATTGGCTAGAGCATCAGCCTTCCAAGCTGAGGGTTGCGGGTTCGAGTCCCGTTTCCCGCTCCATTATATTGCCCACGTAGCTCAGTCGGTAGAGCACTTCCTTGGTAAGGAAGAGGTCACCGGTTCAATCCCGGTCGTGGGCTCCATAAAAATTCTTTTGGGGAGCAAAGACTATGAGTAAGCAGAAGTTTGAGCGTACTAAGCCACACGTAAATGTAGGTACCATCGGGCATATCGACCATGGTAAAACTACTCTTACAGCGGCGATAACAAGATATTTGGCAGAGAAGGGTGCTGCAGAGTTTATACCCTTTGATGAAATAGATAAGGCCCCTGAGGAAAGGGAAAGAGGAATTACTATTGCTACAGCACACGTTGAGTATGAGACTGATAAGCGTCACTATGCCCACGTGGATTGTCCGGGTCACGCAGACTATATCAAAAATATGATCACTGGTGCCGCACAGATGGACGGTGCCATATTGGTCGTGGGTGCAGATGACGGTCCAATGCCTCAGACCAGGGAGCACATCCTCCTTGCAAGGCAGGTTGGAGTCCCTGCTATCGTAGTGTTTTTGAATAAGTGCGATATGGTGGATGATGAAGAGCTTATTGAGCTCGTTGAGCTTGAGCTGAGGGAGCTTCTTTCTAAGTATGAATTCCCAGGAGACGAAATCCCAATAATCAAGGGTAGCGCACTAGAGGCATTGAACAATCCAAACGATCCAGAGAAGACCAAGTGTATCCAGGAGCTTTTGGATGCGCTTGATAGCTATATCCCAGAGCCTGAGCGCGACGTAGACAAGCCATTCTTGATGCCGATTGAGGACGTATTCAGCATCAGTGGACGTGGAACAGTTGTCACTGGTAGGGTAGAGCGCGGCGTAATAAAGGTTGGTGAAGAGGTAGAGATAGTAGGGCTTCGTCCGACCCAGAAGACAGTCTGTACTGGACTTGAGATGTTCCGTAAGCTTCTGGATGAGGGTCGCGCAGGAGACAACATTGGAGTCCTTCTCCGCGGTGTAAAGAGGGACGAGGTAGAGCGTGGTCAGGTAGTGGCAAAGCCTGGCAGTATCACACCTCATACCAAGTTTGAGGCTGAGGTATACGTACTCACCAAGGAAGAAGGTGGGCGTCATACTCCATTTTTCGCAGGGTATCGTCCTCAGTTCTACTTCAGGACAACAGATGTTACCGGTGTGGTTCAGTTGCCTGAGGGAGTTGAGATGGTGATGCCCGGTGACAACGTGAAGTTCACAGTGGAGCTTATACAGCCAATAGCAATGGAGGAAGGGCTACGCTTTGCAGTGCGCGAAGGTGGAAGGACCGTTGGTGCTGGCGTAGTTACCAAGATATTGGAGTAGGGCTATGAGAGATAAGATCGCTCTCCAATGTACAGAATGTAAAAGGAAGAATTATACCACTACTAAAAACAAGAGGACTACGCCTGATAAGCTGCAGCTGAAGAAATACTGTCCATTCGACAGGAGGCATACGCTCCATAAAGAGACAAAAATTAAATAGATATTAGTAGCAGGCCAGTAGCTCTAATGGTAGAGCACCGGACTCCAAATCCGGGTGTTGGGGGTTCGAGTCCCTCCTGGCCTGCCAGTTGCGTTTAATCCTATACACGGAGATGTGATTACAGTGGCTAAGAAAAAGGCACAGAGAAAGGATAGAGTCGAAGGCGCCGAAGCAGCTGGCGCAGTAAAGGCCCAGGGTGCCTCATGGATAAACGATTTTGTGCGGTATCTGAAGGAAGTTCGTGTCGAATTCGATAAAATAACATGGGCTAATAAGAAAGAAACTGTGGGAATTACTGTAGCAGTACTGGCAATTACATTCTTTTTTGCAGCCTATCTAGGCCTGGTAGATTTTGGTCTTACTCAAGTATTAAATCTCCTGTATTAAACTTATATTGGGATAATAAAAGACCGCAATGGCACATAAATGGTATATAGTACATACATATTCTGGCTTTGAGCAGCGAGTAAAGGCTGCTCTTCAAGAGCGTATACGTCAATATGGGCTTCAGGACAAGTTTAGCGAGATAATAGTGCCAACTGAGAAGGTCATCGAGGTAGTCGGTGGTCAGAAGCGCACGGCTTCGCGAAAGGTCTTTCCTGGGTACATCCTGGTAAAGATGGAGCTTAATAACGAGACCTGGCACCTGGTGCAAAATACTCCGAGAGTTACGGGATTTGTCGGTGGTAAGAATACGCCAGTCCCGTTACCTGACGACGAAGCAGAAAAGATCGTCAAGCAGATGGAGGAGCGCAGTCAGAAACCTGTGCCTAAATATCATTTTGAGAAGGGGGACCACGTAATCGTCACTGAAGGGCCTTTTGCCAATTTTCATGGAGTTGTGGATGAGGTGAGACCAGAGAAGGGGAAGGTCCGAGTGATGGTGTCAATATTTGGTAGGGCAACACCTGTAGAGTTAGAGTTTGCCCACGTTCAAAAAGCAGGATAGAAGAGGTACTGAAAAATGGCGAAAAAGGTAGTTGGAAACATAAAACTTCAGATTCCAGCAGGTCAAGCCAATCCATCTCCACCTGTTGGCCCAGCATTGGGTCAGCACGGTGTCAATATTATGGAATTCTGTAAGGCATTTAATGCCAAGACACAGGACCAGGCAGGAATGATAATTCCTGTGGTAATTACTGTTTATGCTGATAGGTCCTTTAGCTTTGTACTTAAGACTCCACCTGCATCCGTACTCCTAAAAAAGGCAGCAGGTATTGAAAAGGGTTCTGGTGTGCCCAATAGGGATAAGGTAGGTAAGGTCACACTCGAGCAGGTTGAGGAGATTGCAAAGATTAAGATGCCAGATCTTACTGCAGCAACACTTGAAGCTGCTATAAAGACGATAAAGGGAACAGCCAGGAGTATGGGAATCGAAGTAGTGGAATAAAGGAGTTTTGATCATGCCAAAGCGTGGAAAGAAATATAGAAAAGTCAAGGAACTAATCGATTCGGCCAAAAGGTATACCTTAGACGAGGCAGTGGATCTTGTTTTAAAGACGCATTATGCCAACTTTGACGAAAGCGTAGATGCAGCTGTAGTCCTAGGCGTGGACCCCAGAAAGGCAGATCAGAATATAAGAGGCTCTGTTGTTCTGCCACATGGTACAGGTAGGGAAGTAAAGGTCCTTGTCTTTGCAAAGGGAGAAAAGGTCAAAGAAGCAGAAGAGGCTGGTGCTGATTACGTTGGTGGAGAGGAGTTAGCTGAAAAGATTCAGAAAGAGGGGTGGCTTGATTTTGACAGAGTAGTTGCCACTCCTGACATGATGGGCGTTGTAGGAAAGCTTGGAAAAATACTTGGGCCTAGGGGGCTAATGCCTAATGCCAAGACAGGTACTGTGACATTCGACGTAGCAAAGGCTGTTAAAGATATTAAGGCAGGAAAGGTCGACTTTAGGGTAGACAAGGCCGGAGTTTTGCACGTTCCAATAGGACGGGTCTCTTTTGGAAAGGACAAGATCAAAGAGAATTTTTCAACATTAGCTGAAACAGTACTCAGATTAAAACCGTCCTCTGCAAAGGGAGCTTACGTAAAAAGTGTAACCCTATCCACAACAATGGGCCCAGGTGTAAAGGTCGATACTGGAGAATTCAGGCAAGTCGCAGCATAGACCCTGCTGCTCAATGTCAAAGACAGTAGGTACACCGCGGTGTTTAAAGGAGGAATAGACCTCCACCTACCGAGGCGTGAGCCTCTGCCTTTGGCAAAGAAATACAGGCCATATAGGCAGAAAGGGGGGATAAAGATTGGCACTCACTAGAAAAGAAAAAGAAGAAGTGGTGAAGGCGCTCCATGAAAAATTCGAGAGCGCTCAGAGCGTTATTCTCACCAAATTTTCCAAGATGACCGTATCTCAGTCATCAGAACTCAGGAAGAAGATGCGTGATCTGGGTGGCGAATTTAAGGTCTCTAAGAATACTCTCTTTAAGATTGCTGCGCGCGATACCCAGGTCGAGGTAATTTCTGACAAATTCGTTGGGCAAAATGCAGTTGTTATTGCATATGATGATCCCGTGGCAGTAGCAAAGGCACTGTTGGATTTTGCAAAGGACAATGAGGTAATCACTATAGAAGGCGGCGTATTAAACGGTAAGGTTATAGATGCCAAAGGTGTTGAAGCACTATCTAAGCTGCCCACTAAAGAGGTACTTCTTGCTCAACTTCTATCTGTCCTACTTGGGCCACAGCGCGGCCTTGTTCAGGTGCTTGCAGGGGTGCCACGGAAATTCCTGTATGCCCTTAATGCAATAAAAGATCAAAAGTCTGAATAAAAAGATTATCACAGGAGGATATATCATGGCTATCACAAAGGAAGATGTAATTGAATTTATTTCAAATATGACGGTTCTTGAGCTTTCAGAGCTCGTAAAGGAACTTGAGGATAAGTTTGGCGTAAGTGCAGCTGCTCCAGTTGCTGTGGCAGCTGCTGGTGCCGCAGCCGCTGGTGGTGAGGCACAGGAAGCTCAAGAGGAAAAGACCGAATTTGACGTTATCCTTACAGATGTCGGTAGCAGCAAGATTCAGGTCATCAAAGAGGTCCGTGCAGTTACAGGTCTTGGTCTCAAAGATGCCAAAGAGCTCGTCGAGAGCGCACCCAAACCAATTAAGGAAGGCGTCTCTAAGGAAGAGGCAGAAAAGATTAAAGAGCAGATTGAAAAGGCCGGTGCAAAGGTTGAGATCAAATAGCACAGGCATTTTTTTCTAAAAGGCAGATTTCTAGGGGCAGGGGAGTCTATCCCTCTGCCTCTAAAATTTATGGAAATTCGAAGATCGAAATCCTAAACCTTAAATCATACCGAATTAAGCCCCTATTTTAGGCGGAGGTAATTTCATGGCTCCACCAAGAAAAAGATTTGGAAGAGTACGTCCTATTTTGGACGTTCCTTTTCTTATTGAAGTTCAAAAACAGTCTTATGAAAAGTTTTTACAAAAGGATATTGCCCCTGGGGCAAGAGAAAATATTGGACTCCAGGCCGCTTTTCAAAGTGTATTTCCCATTACAGACTTTACAGGGACTTCATCCCTAGAATTTGTGGAATATACAATTGGAGAGCCCAAGTATTCTATTGAAGAATGTATCGCCAGGGGTGTTACTTATGAGGCCCCAATGAGGATAGTAGTTAGACTCCTCAGCTATGATATTGACCAGGAAAGCGGCGCTCAGAGCATTAGAGACATCAAGGAACAAGAAATTTATTTCGGTACAATTCCACTTATGACCCCAACAGGGACCTTTATAGTGAACGGGACCGAGAGAGTCGTGGTCAACCAGTTGCAGAGGAGTCCAGGCGTCTTCTTTGCTCATGACCAGGGGAAAACTCATTCCAGTGGAAAGGTCCTCTATTCAGCAAGAGTCATTCCAGTTAGGGGCTCATGGTTAGACTTTGAATTTGATCCCAAAGACATATTGCATGTGAGAATTGATAGAAGAAGGAAGATACCAGCGACTATTCTTCTCAAGGCAATTGGATATTCAGAGGAAGACATACTAAATGCCTTTTATAATCGTGATATCTATTATCTAGAAGGGGATCTCTGTTATCGTAAAGTCAATGATACCTTACTTTCTCAGAGGGCAAGTCTTGATGTATTAGATCCAGAGACTGGGGAGGTACTTCTCAAGAAGAACAGACGTTTTTCCAAGAGTGCACTTCGCAAGTTTGCTGAAAAGGGTATTGAGCGTGTTCCAGTGGACCCATCGGAACTCATTGGAAAGGTATGTTCCAAGGATATTGTTGATCCAAATACTGGGGAAGTCATAGTACAAAGGAATCAGGAACTTACAGAGGAGATTGTCGCAAACTTAAAGGATGCTGGAATAAAAGAAGTAGAGGTCCTCTTTATCGATGGAATTAAGGTAAGTTCTTCTATCCGAGACACTCTTCTTCTCGATAAAACTACAAATAGGGAAGAAGCATTACTAGAGATATATAGGCGTCTAAGGCCCAGCAGTCCTCTTGTGTTTGAGGCTGCAGAGAAGTTCTTTCAGTCACTATTCTTCAATCCAGATACATATGACTTATCTGAAGTCGGACGCTACAAGATAAATCAGCGTCTAGGCCTGGATATTCCGCTAACTCAACGGGTACTTACACCCGAAGATATATTAGAGACAGTAAAGGAACTGGTCCATCTTAAAGATACCCAGGGAGAAGTGGATGATATTGATCACCTAGGCAATAGGAGAGTGAGATCAGTTGGTGAGCTGGTAGAAAATCAGTACAGAATTGGTCTCGTTCGTATGGAGAGGACCATTAAAGAAAGAATGGCCATCCAAGAGACAGAGACTATTATGCCCAACGATCTCATAAATCCAAAGCCAGTTACCTCCGCTTTAAAAGAGTTCTTCGGTTCAAGCCAGCTTTCTCAGTTCATGGATCAGACCAATCCTCTTTCAGAGATAACGCATAAAAGGCGTCTGTCCGCACTGGGGCCAGGCGGTTTGTCCAGAGAAAGGGCTGGTTTTGAGGTAAGAGACGTTCATCCCACACACTACGGTCGAATTTGTCCCATTGAGACACCTGAAGGTCCAAATATTGGTCTTATTGTCTCCTTGAGTGCCTATTCTCGCATAAATGCCTATGGCTTCATCGAGACTCCCTATAGAAAGGTAAGAGACCGTAAGATTACTGATGAAGTTGTATATCTAACTGCCTTTGAAGAAGAAAAGGAGACCATTGCTCCAGCCACAGTAAGAGTGGATGAGGAAGGACGCATTTTAGACGACACTGTGGGTGTAAGAAGAAAAGGAGAGTTTTTGATCGTACCGGCTGAAGAGATTACAGCTGTAGATATTGCACCTAATCAGCTTGTGAGTATCTCATCTGGACTCATTCCTTTTCTTGAAAATGACGATGCAAACAGGGCTCTAATGGGCTCTAACATGCAACGTCAGGCAGTGCCTTTACTTCAGACTGAGGCCCCTATCGTAGGGACAGGGATTGAGCGAGTTGTGGCAAGGGACTCAGGAGTTGCAGTTCTCGCCAAAAGAGATGGCGTAGTAGAAAACGTGGACAGTACAAGGGTCGTGGTCTGTTATGACGAGGTTCCAGAAAAAGGGCTAACGAGTGAAGTTGTAATCTATAAGTTAAAGAAATTCCAAAAGTCCAATCAGACTACAGTTATTAATCAGAAGCCATTGGTTAAACCTGGTCAACGCATAAAGAAGGGCCAGGTGATAATTGATGGACCAGCAACTCGAAATGGTGAGTTGGCCCTAGGCAAGAACGTGGTTGTGGCGTTCATGCCCTGGCAGGGATACAACTTCGAGGACGCCATTATCGTCAGTGAGAGGATCGTAAAGGAAGATATCTATACCTCCATTCACGTAGAGGAGTTTGAGGTAGAGGCTCGAGATACTAAGCTTGGAAGAGAAGAGATTACGAGAGATATCCCCAATGTAGGTGAAGAGGCCCTTAAGGACCTTGATGAAAGTGGAATAGTGCGAATTGGTGCAGAAGTAAAGGCAGGGGATATCCTTGTTGGCAAGGTTACACCTAAGGGTGAAACCCAGTTGTCGCCTGAAGAAAAACTACTCAGGGCAATCTTTGGTGAAAAGGCTGGCGATGTGAAGGATACCTCTTTGAGGGTCCCACCTGGTATTGAGGGAGTGGTGATTGATGCCAAGGTCTTCTGTAGAAAGGGCGTTGAAAAGGATGCCAGGGCTCAAGCCATAGAAGATCAGGAGATTGCTCAACTCTTAAAGGACCAAGAGGATGAGATATCGATATTGAGGAATATTGTGACCTCCAAGCTCGCAAAACATTTGGAGGGCTTGAGGCCAGCAATTTCTGTGAAAGATAGGTCCGGTAAGATACTTCTAAAGGCAGGAGAAGAGATTACCAGAGATAAAGTTGAGAATATTAAACTTCAGAGACTAAAAGACCTCATCCTCGAAGGCAGAAAAGAGCCAGATCCAATGGTTCAAGATCTGATCACATGGTTTGAGTCTGAGGTCGAGCGCGTAAGAAAGCAATACGAAGAAAAGATCGAGCGTCTTAAAAAGGGCGACGAACTACCTCCTGGAGTAGTCAAGGTCGTAAAGGTGTATGTGGCCATGAAGAGAAAACTCCAGGTAGGGGATAAAATGGCAGGTCGCCATGGTAACAAAGGTGTTGTATCAAAAATCGTTCCAATTGAAGACATGCCCTATTTTGAGGACGGAACTCCTATAGACATCATATTGAATCCCCTTGGAGTGCCGTCTCGTATGAATGTCGGACAGATTCTTGAAGTCCATCTTGGGTGGGCAGCAAAGAATTTGGGAGCGCAGCTCGATGAATTACTCAAGAAGAATGCAATGAATGAGATTAGAAAGAAGCTCAGTGTCATCTATTCAAAGGAAGAGATGGATGAGTATTTTAACAATCTCTCAGACAGTGAGTTGGTTGAGGTAGTAAAGGGCCTTGCAAAAGGCCTACCTGTGGCCACACCTGTTTTTGACGGGGCAGATGAGCAGGAGATAAGAAGGCTCCTAGTGGAAGCGGGACAGTCTGAGCTTGGAGAGGTTAAACTATACAGTGGACTTACAGGCGAACCCTTTGCAGAGCCAGTTACTGTAGGTGTAATGTATATGCTCAAGCTGCATCACCTTGTAGATGAAAAGATTCATGCCCGTTCCACTGGTCCATATTCCTTAGTAACTCAGCAGCCCCTTGGTGGTAAGGCCCAGTTCGGTGGTCAGCGTCTGGGTGAGATGGAAGTCTGGGCCCTCGAAGCATATGGCGCAGCATACTCCCTCCAAGAATTCCTTACAGTCAAATCGGATGATGTTGCTGGTAGAAGTAGGATGTACGAGAAGATCGTCAAAGGCAATAATTTCCTAGAGGCAGGTCTTCCAGAGTCATTTAACGTCCTTGTAAAAGAGCTTCAGGGGCTCTGCTTAGATATAGAGCTTTTGGAAGAATAAGGGAGAATATTATGGAAAATGTCTTTTCCTTCTTTATGAAACCCAAAGATCCTTTGAGCTTTAAAGCTGTTAGGATTGGGATTGCATCTCCTGAAAAGATACTGCAGTGGTCTCACGGTGAGGTCAAGCAGCCTGAGACCATAAACTATAGGACCTTTAAGCCAGAGAGAGATGGTCTTTTTTGCGCCAAGATCTTTGGCCCGGTCAAGGATTATGAGTGCCTGTGCGGAAAGTATAAACGCATGAAGCACAGGGGTGTTATATGCGAAAAGTGTGGAGTTGAAGTTATACAATCAAAGGTAAGAAGGGAGCGTATGGGGCATATTACCCTAGCTGCTCCTGTTGCCCATATATGGTATCTGAAGAGCCTTCCGAGCAAGATCGGGTCTCTCTTAGACCTCAGCATGAAGGAGTTAGAAAGGGTTCTATACTTCGAATCCCACATTGTCATCGCATCTGAAATGCCTGAGATACCAGTAGGGACCCTTATGAGCGATGAGGCCTACCAGAAAAACCTCGAGCAATTTGGTCCTAAATTCGAGGTTGGAATGGGGGCTGAGGCCATAAGATACCTCTTGAGCCAGTTGGATCTCGATAAATTGTCTCAGGAACTCAGGCAAGAGATGCTAGAGACCCGTTCAGAGGCCAAGAGGAAAAAGTTAGGCAAAAGGCTTCGTATAGTAGAGGCCTTCCGGGATTCTGGAAATAAGCCAGAGTGGATGATATTAAACGTAATTCCGGTACTACCTCCGGATCTCAGGCCTCTCGTTCCTCTTGATGGGGGGCGGTTTGCTACATCCGATCTAAACGATCTTTATAGGCGTGTCATCAACAGAAACAACAGGTTAAAACGCCTAAAGGATCTAGACGCCCCAGATATCATCATCAGAAATGAGAAGAGGATGCTCCAGGAGGCAGTTGATGTCCTCTTTGACAATGGAAGAAGGGGGCGAGTCGTAACTGGTCCGAACAAGAGGCCTCTTAAGAGTCTCTCAGACATGATCAAAGGGAAGCAGGGAAGATTCCGTCAGAACCTGCTTGGTAAGCGCGTTGACTACTCAGGCCGTTCTGTCATTGTTGTAGGACCTGAATTAAAGCTCCATGAGTGCGGTCTTCCCAAGAGGATGGCTTTGGAGCTCTTTAAGCCGTTTATATACAACAAACTTGAGGAGAAGGGGCTAGTTACCACTATTAAGAGCGCTAAAAAGCTTGTGGAAAAAGAGGTCCCAGAGGTGTGGGATGCTCTAGACGAAGTTGTACGTGAATATCCAGTTCTACTCAATCGCGCCCCCACCCTTCACAGGCTTGGAATTCAGGCATTTGAGCCAGTGTTAATAGAAGGGAAGGCCATTCAGCTCCATCCATTGGTCTGCGTCGCCTACAATGCAGACTTCGACGGAGACCAGATGGCTGTCCACGTGCCCCTTTCTGTGGAAGCACAGACCGAGGCAAGGGTGCTTATGATGAGCACCAACAATGTGCTTTCACCTGCCCATGGCGAACCGATCATCGTGGCGACCCAGGATATCGTCCTTGGCATATACTATATGACAAGGGACAGGATTAATGTCCCTGGAGAGGGCAAGGTCTTTGCCAACAGAGACGAAGTAATTATGGCCTGGGCTACAGGGGCCGTTCATCTTCAGGCAAAGATCAAGGCAAGAATTGACGGGAAAGTTTGGGATACCACAGTCGGTAGAGTGATTCTCTCTGATTTTCTCCCAGAAGAGGTCCCATTCGAGGCTGTAAATAAGACAATGCGGAAGAAGGATATCGCTAAGCTCATTGATATCAGCTTCAGGAAGGCAGGGGCCAAAAAGACTGTAATTCTTGCAGATAGGTTAAAAAACCTTGGATATCGCTTTGCAACTCATGCTGGTATCTCCATTGGAATTAACCACATGGTGATCCCAGTTAACAAGGAAGAGATCCTTGAGAAGGCCCAGAAAGAGGTCACTGAGGTCTATAAACAGTACGCAGAGGGTCTCATCACTGCTGGTGAGCGCTACAATAAGGTCGTCGACATCTGGACCAGGGCAACTGATGAGGTTGCCAAGCAGATGATGGACGAGATCTCCGTTGAATATCACAGGACCCCAGATGGTAAACTGGTTGAGACTCCGAGTTTTAACCCCATATTCATCATGGCAGATTCAGGGGCAAGGGGTTCAAAGGATCAGATACGTCAGCTTGCTGGTATGCGCGGCCTTATGGCAAAGCCATCTGGCGAGATCATCGAGACCCCAATTAAGAGTAATTTCAGGGAAGGTCTTGATGTGCTTGAATACTTTATCTCGACTCACGGAGCCCGAAAAGGACTTGCAGACACAGCCCTCAAGACAGCAAACTCTGGTTATCTCACTAGAAGGCTTGTTGACGTATCACAAGATTCCACAATAACAATGGAAGACTGTGGTACTATTGACGGCATTGAGATGGAACACCTGATTGAAGGTGGAGAGATTATCCAGCCTCTCGGAGAGAGGATTTTGGGTAGGGTTGCCCTTTTGGATATCATCGACCCTGTTACTGGAGAAGTCCTTGTAAAGGCCAATGAAGAGATAACAGAAGATGGCGTAAAGCGTATTGAAGAGGCCGGTATTACAAAGGTAGAAATACGTTCTCCGCTTACGTGTAGGGCTCCGTTTGGAATATGCGCCAAGTGCTACGGCCGCGACCTGTCAAGGGGTAAGATGGTTGCCCTTGGTGAGGCAGTTGGAATCATTGCTGCTGAGTCAGTGGGTGAGCCTGGTACCCAGCTTACCATGAGGACCTTCCACATTGGTGGTACTGCAAGTGGTAAGGTAGAGCAGGCAGAGATCAGGTGTCGAGGCAAGGGGGTTGTAAAGTTTGAGCGTCTGAATACGGTTAGAAATCCCCATGGACGCCTCGTGGTCATAAATAGAAATGGAGAGATAGTAATTGTTGCACCCGATGGTCGCGAGCGTGAACGCTATCCAGTTATATATGGTGCAGAACTCCTTGTTGAAGAAGGTACTGAGGTTGAACCAGGTCAGAAACTCGCAGAATGGGATCCATTCACCATTCCAATTCTCACCGAGGTGGCTGGAAGGGTAAAATTTGGTGATGTCATCGAAGGTGAGACCATGCAGGAGAAGGTGGACCCTGTCACAGGTAAGGCCAGCAGGGTCATTATCCAGTACAAGGCCACTGAATATAGGCCTAGAATCTCCATCAAAGACGAGAGAGGAAGGACACTGAAACTTCCCTCAGGCCGAGGTGAAGCCCGTTATATACTTCCAATAGGCGCAATTATTGGTGTTAATGAGGGAGATTACGTAGAAGCAGGTGTGGCCCTTGCAAAGATTCCAAGGGAGACCACCAAGACCAAAGATATTACTGGTGGTCTTCCAAGGGTTGCAGAGCTCTTTGAGGTTAGAAAGCCGAAGGAATACGCAATCATCACAGAGATTGATGGCGTAGTCTCTTTTGGTAAGGATCTCAAGGGGAAACGCCGTGTTATCATTACACCTGAATATGGTGAACCTAAAGAATATCTCATCCCCAGGGGTAAACACATAAATGTCCATGAAGGCGACTATGTGCGGGCAGGGGAACCCTTGATGGACGGTGTAATCAATCCCCATGACCTGTTGAGAGTAAAAGGACTTAAAGCCCTTGCCCGTTACCTCGTGGATGAAATCCAGCAGGTCTATAGGCTCCAGGGAGTCAAGATCAATGACAAGCACTTTGAAGTCATTGTTCGCCAGATGGTCAAGAAGGTAAAGATCACAAGCGTTGGTGATAGTTCCTTCATGCTCGGTGAACAGGTGGAACGCCAGCGTTTTGAAGAGGAAAACGAAAGGCTCCTCCAAGAGGGCAAACAACCTGCTACGGCTGAACCATTACTGTTGGGTATTACAAGGGCCTCTCTCACTACCGACAGTTTTATATCTGCTGCCTCGTTCCAGGAGACTACCAAGGTCTTGACCGAGGCATCTATTGCTGGAAAGGTGGATTACCTTAGAGGTCTCAAGGAAAACGTCATTATGGGAAGACTTATCCCAGCTGGTACAGGGCGGGTCTTTTACGATATGCAGGAGAAGAAGCGTCGTGCCAAAAGAAAAGCATAAAAAGAGACCTGCTGAGGTCCAAATACCTCAGCGGGTCGCATCAATATACGCAAGGCTTAAAAACCGTTATTCTGCAGGCTTTGAACCAATAGAGGTCAGGGGGGTCACCTTTAATATCCTGGCCCCCCAGGACCTTGAGCCATTTGTGGCTGGAAAGGACATTTTTAAAGAGGCTTCAGAGTTTCCTTTCTGGGTAAAGATTTGGGAGGCATCTGTTATCCTTGCCCATTTCATGGCCTCTTTGCCACCTGTCCCTGGCCAAAAGATCCTAGAACTGGGTGCAGGCCTTGGGGTGACTGGGCTTGTAGCATCACATTTTGGCCATAATGTATTACTTACCGACTACGAAGACGAAGTGATGGATTTCCCAAGGATTTCCGCCGCAGTGAATGATTGTAAGACCTGTTCATTTGACACTCTCGATTGGTTAGATCCAAAAGACCTTGGCAAATTCGATGTGATTATTGGTTCAGAGATCTTATTTCACCAAAAATTCTTCGATCCTCTTCTTTCAATCTTTGATAAGTACCTGAAACCTGAAGGCATAATTTACATGGCTCACGATTCTAGGAGACAGAGTCTCGGAGCATTTTTACCATTATGTGAGAAGAATTTTTCTGTTGGGGTAAAAAAGATAGATATGAAAAGCAATGATGAGAATTTTTCTATCATCCTCACACGTCTGGCGAGAAAGGGCTAAAGTGAGTCAATAATTTTTTTGACGGAATTTGATAGGTAAGAAATCAGTCTTGTGCCCTCTTTTACAAGGCCTATGCCCCAGAATGCATCATGGCCACGCAATATGTGGAAACCGTCTCTTAGCTTTACGTCGAGGCTAATTTCCCCGAGACTAGCTAGGTCTTTTAGTTGATTCAAATGCAGGTTCAGCACATTTTGGGTGGCAAAGATTCCAAAGTTTTGGACGAATTCAGTGGTGGGTTTTAAATGCCTTCCAAGTATCCTCACAGCTGGAAGGCCTGCATTTTGGATCTTTAAGTCCTTGATGAGCCCTATTTTTTCATTGCCTCTGAGAATGTAATATGTCCTAGAGGTTTTAAAGAATAGATAGGGGATGAATATGGCGGGGGCCATGCCAAAGGATTTTTCAAGATAGTCAAGGATCTCTTTTTTTTCATCTTGGTTTAAATATTTTGGCCACGAAGAATCCCACTGACTGGATTTGATGTGGATAAAAGCGTCTTGTGTTTGCGCAGTCATTGTGAAAGCTCCTGTCCTTAAATTCTGTCAAACCGGGTCCTGAAGAAACGGGAGGGTTCCAAGAAAGTACCTTTGCCTTCCTCTTTTTTAAGAGATAAGTCACCACGTCTTCGTTTTCCAATGGATTTAATGTACACGTTGAATAGACAAGTATGCCACCTGGTTTGAGAGTATCGTAGGCCCTGACTATGAGGCCTTTTTGAATAGCAGGAAGGTTAGTTTTTCCTTTGGCCTTAAAGAGGATGTTACCGCTCGAATCTAACCTGTATTTACCCTCTCCAGAACAGGGGGCGTCGAGAAGGACCTTGTCGAATTTGGGATGAGGAGGAAATTGCTCGCCACTTATGGATGTAACTACTATAGAGGTTATGCCCAAACGTTTGATATTGGATGTTAGGGATGATAGCCTTCCCAGATTTCTATCGTTTGCTACGATGAGGGCTGTGTCTCCTGTAAGTTGAGCTATGTAAGTTGTTTTGCCTCCAGGGGCTGCACACATGTCAAGGATAAGCTCTTTGGGCCTGGGAGCCAAACACATCACTGGAAGGGCAGAGGAAAGGGCCTGGGGATAGAATAGGCCCAATTTATAGGAAAAAGCATGTCCTAATCCCTTTTCCCATTGAGCTCTATAAAAGAAAGGTACTTTTTCAATGGGTTTTATAAAAATACCTTCTTTTTCTATTGCCTTTACAATGAGGTGTTCAGGGGTCTTAAGGGTATTGACGCGTATATATGGCGGCAGCGGGCTTCTTAAGCTTTCAATTAAGACCTTTTTTTCAGGTATAAAATCGTAGTCTGGAAAGGGATCTACTATGTTAGGCATCCTCTTTGGCTACAATCCCTTCGAGGAAGAATTTACTAATTTGACGAGCCGCAGTGTTGACGCTGTACTTTTTTTTGCTGGAAAGTACCCAGAACCTGCTCATTTCATCAAGGGCCCCAAAAAATGCCCTTTTGAAAATGCCTGGCATCACATCAGAGCGGAATATCCCTTGGGCCTGGCCCTGTTTTACTATTTGCGAGATAATGTTGAGGTATTCTGCAAACTTCTTGTTTCTATATTCTTTCATAAATTTACTACTTTGCCTCAACTCCACCTGGATTACCTCAGCTAGGTCCCTATTTTCTTCTACCAGACTAAGATGTATCTGGGCAAAGCGAAAGAGTTTTTCCCTTGGATCTTCAATCCTGGCCATTTCTTGCTTTACCTTGGCAATAATTTTGCCAATTTCTTCTTCGAAAATAGTTATGAGGATGTCGTACTTGTTGTTGAAATATAGGTAAATCGTACCATCTGCTACATTGGCCTCTTTAGCAATCTCGGCGATTTTTGAGTTGTAGAAGCCATTTTGTGCAAAAACCCTTATGGCAGCCTGGACGATCTTTTCGTGCTTATCAGCAATCTTCATACTTTGGATCTGTCCTTTCCCTAAAAAGGGTGATGATAGAAAATATTTCAGTTTAACTATATGAATGTATATTCATTCACTACCGTGGTTGTCAAGAGAATTTGTTAAATTGCGTTTTAATATCCTTTTTTATTGCCTTTAACAGGCCCTCTTGTTATAAACACAGTGGGTAAGCGCTCACGGGGTACTCCATTTATTTTGTTGCCAGGAGATTACCCTTTTTGTCCCGTATATGGGCCAATTTCGAGAGCTTACAGATGGGGACTTGCACAAATCGAGCATAGCTTAACCCTAGAAGCGCTTACAACAAACGATATGCAAGACCCTGTAACTGCTTATATCTCTGGAAATTGTAGTTGATAGGCTGTATTTTTTCCAGGGATTAGTTAAAATCGTGGCGAGTTTTTTGAATGGAGGGGCCTTTGTGCTTCAAATACTCAAACAAAATGGAAGAGTAATCGAACAGTGTGAAGACCTTGATGAGGGCTGCTGGATCAATTTAGTTGCTCCCACTGAGGAGGAGTTAAAAGAGGTGCAAAACAGGCTCCCAGTCCTCCCTGAATTTTTGAGTTATCCTCTGGACGAAGAGGAGACGTCTAGGATTGAAAGAGAGGAAGATCAGGTACTGATTATCATTAAGATCCCAGATCCTCGCCATGAAGGGGATTTCGTAAGGTATGAGACAATCCCTCTAGGGATCATATTGATTGAGGGGATCATAATAACTGTCTGCCTTAAGGAAACAGTACTCCTGGATGACCTTTTTTCTGGTAGGAGTGCCCTAAGCGGCCTATTATGTGATCCTGCAAGATTCATTTTTCATATCTTTTTGAAGGCGGCAGCCCTTTTTTTGAGACATCTGCGAATGATAGACAGATTAACCAGTGAATACGAAAAAGAACTTCACAGGTCCCTTAGGAACCAGGAACTCGTAAAACTCCTGAATCTAGAAAAGAGCTTGGTCTATTTTAATACCAGTCTTAGGGCAAATGACCTTGTTATGGCAAGGCTTCAAAGTGGCAGGTATATACCCATCACCGAAGAGAATGAGGATATCCTTGAGGACGCTTTGATTGAGAATCAGCAGGCCATTGAGATGGCAAAGATATATAGTGACATCTTAAGTGGCATGATGGACGCCTATGCCTCGGTTATTTCAAACAATCTCAATATTGTCATGAAATTTCTCACCTCTGTGACAATTATTTTGAGTTTACCAACCCTGGTGGCCAGTGTTTACGGCATGAATGTTGCCTTACCGTTCCAGGATTCTCCCCATGCCTTTGCGATAATAATGGGTTTTTCACTTGTGCTTTCAGGGCTCGTTGTTTTTATTTTCATTAGGAAAAAGATGCTTTAGGGTTTTAATCGGTAAAATGGGGCATAGGGGGCAACAACAAGTTTTAAAAGATAAAACTTCAAAAGACCCAGAAAAAGATGCCTGGATAGCCAATTTTTATACTGAAAATCACCTTGCATGGGAACTTTTTTCAGAAGTTGCAAGCCCTGAACAATTAAAATTTATGGTCTATTTGGGAGATGAAGTATACTATTATCCCTGTTCAGACGAGGTCTTTTCAGCAATAATGGAAAAGAAGGGAAAAGATCTTCTCCCCGTCCTTTATTTCAAGGTCTGGGAGGAGATTGAACCACTCATAGAAAAGGCCATAGATGACAGCTACAAGAAGAAATTCCTATTGAATCTATTGAGGATCAAGTTTAGACATGAGACTGCTACACAAGTGGTCCTCCCATCGCGACTTGAGAAGCGACTTTTACAGATATTTACACGGGTTGCATCTGTAGAACGTCCACTTGCCATAGAAAAAGAGAAAAAAAATCAGAACTGTAAAAGGGCAATTTCTTCAAAGGCATTTATTGAGGCACTAAACGATCCGTCTCCCATCAAAGATTTGGAGTGTTCGTCTCTTGATAGACTCCAAGAAGAGATAATTTTTTTGAAGCTTAAGAGGCTCCTATCCCTTACTTCTCATCCGGAAATATGGGAGGAAGAAAGGGAATTTTCAAAAGAAGAATTCTTACAGATGATGAATGGTTCAATTACAGGAGATGGCCTAGAGTGGTTCATGTCTGTTGCAAGTAGGTGGTTAGGCAGAGATCGCCGGCACTATGTCCTATGGACTGGGCTTTCGGCTGGGCAGTGCATCATAGACCTTGAGATAATCCGTCTCCTTATTCACATGGGCATCAAGATAATCATTGCCACTAAAAATGCCTTTTATTTTGACGCAATTACCATGGATGATGCCCTTGAAGACCAGGTGTTATTGGAATATTTCAAAAATGCTCTCTACATAACAAACCATCAGATTTCAAAGAAGGAGCTTATCGAAAAGTTAAAGAGTGATTACATGTTGTTTATAATTTCCGATGGCACCCAGGAGCGTTTTAATCCGCTTCTTACGTCAGTCACTTTTGCAAGGGCCTTTAAGGAGTCAGATGTTGTGGTCTGCAGAAGTCCAAGGGACATGGAATGTATTCACGATTCTCACTTTCAATTTACTCGTGACGTATTAAGCATTGTGGCCCAAGAGGATGGAGTGGTATCTATGAATTTAAGGCCTCACCATCCCAATGCAGTACGTTTCTCAGAAAGAGATCTAGCAGAAAAGGCAGAGGCTCTCATTTATCACTTAAAGATGCAAAAGAGGCGGGGCAAGACCATAATGTTTTACAGTGCCATTGTAGGAAGTATTCCAAATCAGATGGAGACTGCAAAGGAAGTCCTCAAGGTATTTGTGGATTATCTTAGAAGTAAACAAGAGGATGTGCTTGTTATTAATCCGGCAGAGCATTTTGAACCTGGTATGGATGCAGATGACATAATGTATATGTGGGAGATTGTACAGCGAAGTGGCCTGATTGATATCTGGCGATTTCAGACAGTGGAAGATATAGAAAAGGCCTTTGAACTCATGGGAAAAAAGGTCCCGCCAGAGTGGGTGGGAAAGGATGCAACATATAGTACTGGTTGTACTAAGGAAATGCAAATTGCCATTGAGGTCCAGAAAGAACACCCGGAGATGCAGATAATTGGTCCTCCGTGGCAAAAATTCCTGAGAAGAAAGGAATATGGAGTTGGAAAACTTTATGACAGGGTATTGGATGAAAAATGATGGAACAATCTGAAGAAAAGATCCTTTTAGAGTCAAATGAAGTTGCCCAGGGCGTAATTGGTGAACATGGGGCAAATCTCAAGGCAATTGAAGATGGTTTAAAGATAGAATGCCATTTGTTTGGAAATGAGTTGACCCTTTCAGGGGATCAAATTGGAGTAGAGCTTGCCAAAAAGCTCATCAACCAACTAGAAAAATTGGTCAAAGAGGGTATGCAACCCTATGAGGCAGATGTTAAGCAGGCCATTCGCATCTTAAAAGAGGATCCGAAAAGGAATTTGAAAAAGGTCTTTTTGGATAGCCTATCCATAAAGAGTGGCAGGCGCACAATTTATCCCAAAAATCTTTCTCAGAAGCTCTATATAGATGCAATCAGACAAAACGACATTGTATTCGGAATAGGCCCTGCTGGTACAGGAAAGACATATCTTGCTATGGCAATGGCCATATCTGCAATTTTAAAGGGAGAGGTGCAGAGGATCATACTAACGAGGCCGGCGGTTGAGGCAGGTGAGCGCTTGGGATTTCTTCCAGGTGACCTTGCAGAAAAGGTCAATCCCTATCTTCGTCCCCTCTACGATGCTCTATATGATATGCTACCTTTTGATAAAATCACGAGACTCACAGAGCATGGAGCCATAGAGGTGGCACCTCTTGCATTTATGAGGGGGAGGACTCTCAACGAGGCCTTTATTATCCTAGACGAGGCCCAAAATACTACAAGTGAACAGATGAAAATGTTCCTAACCCGCCTAGGTTATAGTTCAAAGGCCGTGATTACAGGCGATGTTACCCAGATCGACCTTCCCCATAAGGAGCAATCTGGCCTCTTACAGGCCATGAGGATCCTTGATGGAATAGACGGGATCCAGATAATCAACTTCTCAAAATTTGACGTTGTGAGGCATAAACTCGTAATGGAGATCATACGTGCCTATGAACGTTTGGAAAAAGGAGATGGGTGATAATGCCTGTTTTGGTTTCTTTTAAGGGCCTTGCTCCACATCCAGGAATGAGGATTTTCATAGAAAGGCTAGGACAAAGGCTTCTGAGGAAAAGTGGACTAATAGATCGAGAATTAAGCGTTCTCTTAGTGAGTGACCCCGTAATAGAAGAGATCAATGCCCAGTGGTTTGGCCGCAAGTCTCCTACTAACTGTATATCTTTCCCACAAGAAGGTGGCCCTCTATCCCTTCTTGGAGATATAGTTATAAGCATTGATACAGCACGAAAAGAGGCTGAAGCATCTGGCAGACGCCTTTCAAACCGCCTTATGGAGTTATTGGTTCATGGTTTTTCTCATCTTTTGGGATATGATCACGAGCTTGGGCCTATTCAGGAAAGGGAACAACTGGAGCATGAGAGGGGTCTCATTAATGCACTATTAAAGGAGGCGATTATGGCGGAACTGTGTGTAAACGTAGATCATGTTGCAACAATAAGACAGGCAAGAGGCGGAGACGAACCTGATCCCGTTGTTGCAGCAAATATTGTTGAGCTGGCAGGTGCAGACGGAGTAGTTGTGCACCTTAGAGAGGATAGACGTCATATCCAGGATAGAGATCTTAGGCTGATAAGGCAGATCGTCTCTACGCGTCTCACCCTAGAGATGGCCGCTACAGAAGAAATGCTCAGAATCGCGGAAGAGGTAAGGCCAGATGTTGTTACTCTAGTGCCTGAAAGGAGAGAGGAAATTACCACAGAAGGTGGTCTTGATGTGGTGGGACTTGAAGACAAGATAAGAACCGCGGTGCAGAGATTAAATGATGCCGGCATTCCAGTAACTCTTTTCGTAGATCCAGAAGAGGCACAGATAGAGGCGACCTCAAGGGTAGGGGCGCAAGCTATTGAGATACACACTGGAAGATATGCCGAGGCAAAGACCGAAGAGGAAATAGATAGAGAGTTTGAATCAATAGTACGTTCTGCACGTATAGGTGCAGATCTAGGACTAAAGGTAAATGTGGGCCATGGCCTAAACTACAAGAATGTGGTGCGCCTAACTGCTATCCCAGAGATTGAAGAGTTTAGCATTGGACACTCCATAATTTCAAGGGCTGTTATGGTAGGGCTTGAAAGGGCAGTCAGGGATATGATTGCCCTCATTAAGCAGGGATTTTTAGTGTGACCTAAATCCTGCACGGCAAAAGAGGACAAAAATGAATTTTGAACGATTATATAAGGGATTATCTAATATTTGGTTTTTCCTTTTCGCCTCTCACGCCTCGAATCTTGGGCAAACTCGCCAATTGCAGGATTTAGGTGTGATAGTAAAAAGTTGCATGACGCAGCATCTACTGCGTTGTCGAGGGATCTATGTACAGGAAGTACGCCTTCGCCCTCGCCGCCTTGCATCTACAGCATCCTGCAAGCGTTTACCGGACGGGGATTCCTGGCAATTAAGCCGAAAAGCCTCCTGTGATGGGTTCCGATGGCCGGTGGTTGCATATCTTTTGTTTGCGTCAGCCAACAGATCCTCACAGGTGGTGACAGACAAGTGTCCTAGCATCGGCGTATCCCGTTTATGGTTAGGTATGACGGTAGGAAGATGATTGTTGGAATAGGCGTTGACCTTGTTGAGATTGGCAGGATAACAAAGGCCTACGAAAGATGGGGCAGACGTTTTTTGAAAAGGGTGTATGCTGACGTGGAGATTGAAAAAATGCCTTCTTCAACAGTACGGAGATGGGAGTATCTTGCCAGCCGTTTTTCTGCAAAAGAGGCCTTTTTAAAGGCCCTGGGAACAGGGATAGCTCATGGGCTAGGGCTTAAGGACGTGTGGGTGGTGAATGAGCCCTCAGGACGCCCTAGGCTTAGTTACTCTGAAGATGTAGGGAACATCCTTGAGGCTCAAGGCATCAAGGTAGCACATATAAGTATTAGTCATGAAAAGACCATGGCAATTTCAATTGTGGTCCTTGAGAGTTGACAAGTCCTATTTATTAGGGCTAAAAGGAGTTAAGATACGCTTATATTCGTTCAGGGAGGACATTTTTTATGAGTGAGAAGCCATTCATTTTGTGGTTTGACCAGATTGGAATCGAAGATGTCCCCCTTGTGGGGGGAAAGAATGCATCTTTGGGGGAAATGTACCAACACCTTACTTCAAAGGGTGTACAGGTGCCAAATGGTTTTGCTATCACGGCAGAAGCATATAAGCACCTTTTAAAAGAGGCTGGGGTGGAAGCTGCCATTAGAGATGCGCTTGATGGCCTTGATACCCATAATATTCAGGATCTGAAAAAGAGGGGTAAAAAGGTAAGAGACATCATCTTGAAGGCAGATTTCCCATCGGATCTGGAAGAGGCCATCCTAGACGCCTATAAGAAGATGGAAGAGATTTACGGGAAAGACGTGGACGTGGCAGTCCGTTCTTCTGCTACTGCAGAGGACTTACCAGATGCATCTTTTGCAGGGCAGCAGGAGACTTATCTAAATATAAGAGGTGGAGATAGCCTCATTAAGGCCTGTCAAAAATGTTTTGCAAGTCTATTTACTGACAGGGCCATTTCATACAGACAGGACAAGGGGTTTGGTCACTTTGATGTCTACCTCTCCATAGCGGTTCAGAAGATGATTAGAAGTGACAGCGCGAGCTCTGGCGTCATGTTCACCATGGATACAGAGAGCGGATTTGATAAGGTAGTATTCATTACTGGAGCATGGGGGCTTGGTGAAAACGTCGTCCAGGGAGTAGTGAATCCAGATGAGTTTTATGTGTTTAAGCCGACCTTAAAAGAAGGTTTCAGACCTGTTATCTCCAAAAAGCTTGGTCCGAAACAAAAAAAGATGGTCTATACAGACAATCCAAAATCTCCTGTAAAGAACAAGGCCACCACTAAGAAGGAGAGAAACACATATGTCCTCTCGGACGATGAGATTTTAACCCTTGCAAAGTGGGCCTGTATCATTGAAGAGCACTATAAAAAGCCCATGGATATCGAGTGGGCCAAGGACGGTGATGGAGAGACTGTTGGGACAGGTGGGCTCTTCATAGTCCAGGCAAGACCTGAGACAGTCCATTCACAAAAGGATTCACAGAGTTTTGAGACCTACGTGCTCAAAGAAACTGGAAATGTCCTTGCCACTGGTAATGCTGTTGGCTCCAAAATTGGCCAGGGTAAAGCCAAGGTCATTAATGACGTCAAAGACATCACAAAATTCAAGAAAGGCGAGGTCCTAGTCACTGACATGACTGACCCTGACTGGGAGCCAATAATGAAGATCGCCTCAGCAATCGTTACCAATCGCGGTGGAAGGACCTGTCATGCTGCCATTGTCTCTAGGGAACTTGGAATCCCCTGTATTGTTGGGACTGAAGATGGGACGGAGAAGATCAAAGACGGCCAGAATGTAACGGTCTCTTGTGCTGACGGTGAAGAAGGTAAGGTCTATGAAGGTCTTTTGGATTTTGAAGTACAGCGTCTCGACCTTAAGGATATTCCAAAGACCAAGACCAAGATCATGATGAATGTGGGTATCCCAGAGCAGGCCTTTACCCAGTGTCAGATACCAAATGACGGCGTAGGTCTCGCAAGGCTAGAGTTTATAATTAACTCCCACATAGGCATCCATCCACTTGCCCTTCTCAACTATGACGAGCTAAAGAAAAAGGCTAGACGCGATAAGCAGATAAAGGAGATCGTTAAGGCAATAGATGAAAAGACTCCTCATTATGAAGACAAGGCCGAGTTCTTTGTAGATACTCTGGCCCAAGGAGTTGCCCGTATAGCTGCTGGTTTTTATCCCAATGATGTCATAGTTAGGCTAAGTGATTTTAAATCAAATGAATATGCAAATCTCATAGGTGGTCAAATATACGAGCCTGAAGAGCACAACCCCATGATAGGTTGGCGTGGGGCATCAAGGTATTATAGTCCAAACTTTGAACCTGCATTTGCGCTTGAGTGCCAGGCCCTGAAGAGGGTGAGAGACGAAATGGGGCTTTCAAATGTAAAGGTAATGATCCCCTTCTGCAGGACTGTTGAAGAGGGTAAAAAGGTCATTGGAGTAATGGAAAAGTATGGCCTCAAGCAGGGTGAAAATGGTCTTGAGGTCTACGTAATGTGCGAGATTCCAAGTAACGTGGTGCTTGCAGACGAATTTGCAAAGGTGTTTGATGGATTCTCCATTGGTTCAAATGACCTTACTCAGCTCACCCTTGGTTTGGATAGGGATTCAGAGCTCGTAAGCCATATCTATGACGAGAGGAATGAGGCTGTAAAGCGCCTGGTACGCCAGGTAATCGATGTTGCCAAAAAGACCAAGCGCAAGATTGGAATCTGCGGCCAGGCACCAAGTGATTTCCCAGACTTTGCGGAGTTCCTCGTAGAATGCGGTATAGATTCCATGAGTCTTACCCCTGATACAGCGGTGAAGACAAGACTCCTTGTAGCAGAGAAGGAAAAGGCCTTGGGTATCAAATAACATTCAGGCAGATTAGAACTGATAAAAAAGGCGGGGATCCCCCGCCTTTTTTTAGTTTTGAGTTTTAAGTTTTGAGTGTTGAGTTGAAGGAACAAATCAGTATATTATCCATTATCCACGAAAATTACCCTGTGAGCGGATACAAAATGTCTCTTCCCGGGATCGGGGGCGTTGAACCCAGAACCTGGAACTTTCAACTCAAAACCCAAAACTTCTATTTTCCTCCTTGTGCCGTTTGGTTGACAGGCATGTAGGCAAAATGTAACTTCGTCTGCCATGAAGTCACTGATTTTAGACAGACACTGGGAGTTTAGGGCGCCTTCCAAAACGGCCAGGCGTCTGTCAGAAAGATTAGAGATCCCCATTGCTATAGCAGGATACCTAGAGGACTGCGGCATTTGCACAGAAGAGGCTGCACGAGTTCATCTGGAGCCGGAGCTAAGGGCAATGACTGCCCCTTGGCTTATGAAGGACATGGAAAAGGCGGTAACTCGTATAGTAGATGCTGTCGTGCGTCGTGAACTCATTGGTATTTTTGGTGATTACGATGCAGATGGTGTTACCTCTACCGCAATAATCTCCCTTTTCTTTCGTACTATAGGCCAGCCACATGTTATTTATATCCCACATCGAGAAAATGATGGTTACGGGTTGAATGAGGCTGGGATAAGGTACCTCCACTCCAAGGGCGCAACGCTCATGGTCACTGTCGATTGTGGAATAACGGGTGCCACAGAAGTTGAATTTGCCCAATCTCTTGGACTAGATGTAATCGTCACAGATCATCATGAGCCAGGAGACGAAATTCCCAGTTGTGTAGCTGTGCTTAATCCAAAACGTCAAGATTGTTCCTATCCATTTGAGGGGTTAGCTGGGGTGGGAGTTGCTTTCAATCTGATAGTAGCTCTACGTGCTGCATTGAGAGAAAGGGGATTTTTTCGTTCTATCCCTGAACCCAATCTAAAGGAGTTTTTAGATCTGGTGACCATTGGGACCATTGGAGATATTGTCCCTCTTGTCTATGAAAACAGGATCTTCACAAGGACAGGACTCAATGTAATTCGTAACTCAAGACGGCCTGGAATTCAGGCCCTGCTCTCTGAATGTACTGTAAAGGGAGATGTTGGAGTGAGTGAGGTGGCCTTTAGGCTGGTTCCAAGGATCAATGCAGCAGGTCGAATGGACCATGCTAAGACCGCCCTGAATCTAATGCTTACGGAGGATCATACAGAGGCCCAAAATCTCGCCTCCATTTTGAGCCGTTACAATTCTGAACGTCAGCGAATTGAAGCACGTATCTTCAAAGAGGCCCTTGAGCTTGCAGAGCATGAAATAGATTCCCCCATAATAATCCTGGTAAACCCTGGATGGAAAAAAGGAGTAATAGGAATTGTGGCCTCAAAACTTATGGATAGATTAAAGCGCCCGGTGATTTTACTGACTGAGGAACCAGATGGTTCCTTAGAGGGGTCAGGAAGGAGCACATCTCAATTTGACCTCTATGCTATACTGAAATCATGCGAAGAATATTTAGAAGGGTTTGGAGGCCATCGTGCTGCAGCTGGGTTGAGGTTGAGGGCGGAAAATTTTGAGGCCTTTAAGGAGGCTACAATCTCTACAGTAAAAAGTATGGAAGTTTCTAGGACACCAGGACTAAAAATTCATTTTGATATGTCAGTAGAATCTTTAGGAGACCCAGGCCTTAAAGATGTCTTATCTAAATTAGAGCCGTTTGGCCCTGGATGTGAGCCCCCGGTTTTAAGACTTCAGAATTTTCTGGTAAAGAATATGAATATCGTAGGAAGAAACCACTTAAAGTTACTACTTGTCCCAAAAGATTCATTATATGTTCGTCCAGTGGAGGTCCTGGGGTGGGGCATGGGAGAATTACAGGAGCTTCCGTGGGGAAAACTAGAATTAGCTTGTACCCCATTTTTCAATAACTGGAACGGGCAAAGAACCCTCCAACTCAAACTAATGGATGCCCGCTACCATCGTCATGAAGCTTAAACGCCTTGTTATAAGAGGATTCAAATCTTTTCCCGACAGGACCATTCTCTCCTTCCCAAGTCAAGGGGTGTCTGCCATTGTTGGCCCAAATGGTTGTGGTAAGTCCAATATACTTGATGCAATCCGTTGGGTCCTTGGCGAGCAGAGTCCTAAAATGTTAAGGGCAAGGTCCATGGACGAGGTCATCTACAGTGGACCTAATGGAAGGGGAGTGGGATATGCTGAAGTGAAAATGGTCCTTGAGGAAGTAGGTGGTAAAAAGTCTGTTGAGATTGCCCGAAGACTCTACAAATCTGGTGAAACCAACTATCTACTTGATGGACGACCTGTAAGGTTAAAAGACATTCAATACCTGTTCATGGATACTGGCTCTGGTACCCGTGCCTATGCCCTTGTAGACCAGGGGCAGGTCTCTCGTTTTGTAGAAATGGGGCCAGAGGAGAGAAAGACCCTGATAGAAGAGGCGGCAGGCATTTCAAAGTACAAACAAAAGAGGCGAGAGACAGAAGTCCGCTTGAAAAAGACCTTGGAAAACATTGAGCGCCTAAACGACATTTTAACTGAGGTCAAGCGAGAGAGGAAAGAGGCAAAACGTGATGCAGAAGTAGCCTTGAAATATCAGGCGCTTAAAGCTGATTATCATAAGGTGAAAAAGGCAATATTGGGCTCAACCTATAAAAAATATATTGAAAAAAAGGAAGAAATTGAAGTTAAACTCAAGGATATACGCCTAAAGGTTCTAGCCCTGGATTCAGATCTTGGAAGGATTCATTCAAGCCTCTCTCGGCTCGAAGATGAGGTATTTACACTAGAGGAACGGTACAATGAAAGAAGTGAGGAGGAAAAGAGGCTTTCCCAGCAGTTAAGAGAACACAAACTGAAAACAGAACAAAGAGAGGAACACTTAAGGCGGCTTACAGATGATCTTCGTGAAAGGGAATTGAGAATAAAAGACATTTCTCATCGGACAAAGGGGCTTATTTCCAAAAAAGAGAGTTTAAAAGAAAGGATTCATCTCAAGAACGATCAAATACGCCTATTAGAGGGAAAAATAAATGAACTTGTAGCGGCTAAACGCGATGTAGAGGCCCTTGTATTAGAAATAAAGGAGGAGCTTGAGAGTTTAAAAGACAGGTTTGTAGATGTCTCCAGTAATCTTGCAAGGAAAGAAGGTGAACTTAAGGCAAGTCTAAAGCAAAAAGCTGAAATCCAAAACAGAATCAGTAAGATCCAACAAAAGATTTTGGAGCTTTCAAAAAGAGAGAAGATATTAACTCAAGAGTTGGAGGATAAAAACGAAAGATATTTGGCTTTAAAGTTAGAACAGGACTCTCTTTCACAAAAGATACAGGATATTCAGGCAGAATTAAAGGAGATTCAAGAGAAAGAGAGGGAGATTAAGCAAAAATTTGAGAAGGTTTCACAGGACCTTGGAGTATCCACTCAACGTATGACCGCCCTATCAGAGATAGTAGAGGGTGGTCTTGATCTTTTTGAGTCCACACGAAGGTTTTTGAAGGAGCTTAAAAGGAAAGACATACCATTTAAGGGAATACTAGTAGATTTTCTGAATATTGAGCCAGGCAAGGAGAGGATTGTTGAGAAGGCTTTGAGTGAAGTGGTGCTTCAGGGAATATTGTTTGAAAATAAAGATACAATGAAGGCTGCAAAGGATCTTCTTTCTGAAATGGAGCTTGATGGCCCTATATGGCTTTTTTGGATGGAAGAGAAAGCGGAGTCTGAGCCCTCCATGGAGAAAGATGCGCCCCTTCTATCTTTCATTGACGCCCCCCATGATGTTTTGCCGCCCATCTTGAGGCGTCTTTCAGGTCTTAAGCCAAGTAACAATATGTGGATCGATGGGGATGGTGAGGCACTTTTTCTCGGTAAAGAGGTTGAAAAGGGAGATGGGTTAATCGAGAGGAGGGCAGAGTTATTGAGTCTTAAAAACAAGGTTGCCGAACTTCAAAAAGAATACAATTCCCTTAAAAAGGCCTTAGAGGAGGTATTGGTTTCACGACAAGAGAAAGAAAAGAGGCTTAAAGAAATACGGACCATGGCCTCTAAGAATAGAGACGAGTCAATAAAATTAGAGGCCTCTTTAGTTCATCTAAAAAAGGAGCTCCAGGGATTTAAAGATCGATTACAAGGACTTCGTCTGGAAAAGTCCGCACTTGAGCTCGATTATAAAGAAATGGAAGGGACTGATGGGCTCCTACAGGAACGCGTAGAGGCCTTGAGGAAGCAATTGGCGGATATCCAAGGAAAACTTGATGAAAGGAAGCAGGCACTGGCAGACTATGAAAAGGTGCTTAAGTCAAGAGATGAAAATATATCTCAACTAAAACAGGAACTCACAAAAGAGCGCACAATGCTTGAGGGTAGTGAGCGGGATTTAAACGGTGTTGAAAAGGCCTTAAGGAAGCTTGAAAAGGAGAGGGTATCTTTAGATAGTGAAATTAGTAAGGCTAGAGAGCAGATTGAGAGGCAGAGAAATGATCTTTTTTCAGCAAAGGATCTGATATCGAAGAATGAAGTACGCCTTTACGAAATTCAGGAGGCAAAAGAGGAAGTTTACAGAGGGCTACGGTCTATTAGAGATAAAATTGCAAACCTTTCTAAGGAAAAGGCAGATCTTGAGGCAAAGAGAAGGAAACTGGTTGAGGCCCTTCATGCATCTGAGCTTTCTCTTTCCAGGGTTCTTGAGCGGATGAATTCAGTAAATGACGAGGCCAAAGAGGCCTTTTCACAGGATATTGAGGAGGTGTGGGAGGAATGGGCCTCGCTTATGCATTTAGCGAAGGATCTAAATAAGGAATTAAAGCGTCTAAAGAAGGCAATGGATTCCCTTGGCCCAGTAAATCACAGTGCCGTAGATAAGCTCAAGGAACTCGATGAGCGTGTTTTGTTTCTAGAAGAGCAACTCAAGGACCTGGAAGGATCTTATAGAGATCTCAAGGAGGCTATTTCAAAGATCGATTCAAGGTGTAGACTGAGACTTAAAGATGCCATTAAAGGCATAAATGAACAGCTTGAACAGGTGTTTTCGCTGCTATTTGAGGGCGGAAGCGCACGTCTTTCTGTCTCTGGCGAGGAAAGGGATATCCTTGATGTGGGTATAGACTTTATGGTAAAGCTTCCTGGTAAGTCAGTGAGAAGTCTTAATCTCCTTTCAGGTGGGGAAAAGGCCCTTTCTGCACTAAGCCTCATCTTTTCCATATTCTTTCTTAAGCCCGCGCCATTTTGTGTGCTCGATGAAGTTGATGCAGCCCTGGATGAAGCAAACTGTCTTCGTTTTGCACGACTCCTGAAGGAAGTTGCGAAAAGATCCCAAGTAATCCTGATTACCCACAATCCCAGGGTAATGGAGGCAGCTGATTGCCTTTTTGGCGTTACCATGGAGGAAAAAGGGGTTTCAAAACTAGTATCAGTAAGGTTGGAGTCATTCAATGCCTGATTTAAAAAAAACGATTGCCTATCTTTATATGGAAGAAACAAAGTTTGATCGTGATACCCTGTATGAACGGGTCAGACCAAATATCCTTCCGGCAGAACCATTCAAACGTTATAAAGACGCGGAAAAAGTGCTTCTGGCACGGCGTTGGGATGGAAAAAGCGCAGATCTGTGGAAGGTGCTGCAAGAGAGGAGGTCCAGGCGCAACTATACACGTGCTGCCATATCCCTTGGAGACCTTTCAATTCTCTTGTGGGCAAGTCAGGGGGTCACAGCTCAAGCAGGTCCATATTATCTCAGAACCGCACCTTCTGCAGGTGCTCTTTATTCCATAGAGACCTATTTGGTGGCAGAACGGGTAGAAGGGGTAAAGCCTGGGCTCTACCACTATGATGTAAAGGGGTTTCAACTTGAGACCCTAAAAAAGGGAGAATTTCTTAATGACATTTCACGAATTGCCCTTGGACAGGGGTTTTTGCGGGATGCTGCATGTGTTTTCATCTGGACCTCTGTGCTCAGACGTACAATGTCAAAGTACGGGAATAGGGGGCTTCGCTATATTTTTTTGGATGCTGGCCATATTTGCCAGAATCTTATGCTTGCATCTGAGGCACTCGATCTTGGAGCATGCCCTGTAGCAGCTTTTTTTGATATGGAATTAAATGAATTTCTCGGTATTGATGGCATTGAAGAAACTGCCATTTACCTTGCAGCTGTTGGGAGGATTGAATAATGCGTGCAGTAGTGCAAAGAGTTAAAGAGGCCTGGGTACAGGTTGAGAACAGAGAAGTTTCCAGGATTGAACAGGGCTTTTTGGTTCTCCTTGGGGTAGGAGATGAGGATACTGAGAAGGACGTGGCGTACTTGGCAGACAAGGTGGTAAACTTGAGGGTCTTTGAAGATGAAGAGGGCAAGATGAACAAATCCCTTATTGACGTTGGTGGCGAGATGCTCATTGTGTCTCAGTTTACTCTCTATGGCGATTGTCGGAAAGGCAGACGTCCATCTTTTTCCCATGCCGCGACACCGGATCATGCAGTGCCATTATATGAAGCATTTTGTGAAAAGGTAAAAAATTATAACATTACAGTGAAACAAGGTATCTTTCAGGCCCACATGGAAGTTGGATTAATAAATGACGGACCTGTTACTCTACTACTAGACTCAAAGCGGGTGTTTTAACCCGGATTATGCAGCTCGAAAGCCTTGCCGAAGATGCGAGGCGGAGGGCACTCAAGGAGTACTTTGGTACTTCAAGTTCCCTACAACAAAGAGACCTCGGTAAAATTGCGAGCCCCTTGCGGCTTCAAATGCCTGAGAATTTATCACGGATTGAACATCACCTTTTGGGTGAAGGCACAATGGAACAGATGTATGCTAACTATGCAATAATTCATAGAAATTACTTCCTTCAGGTATTTGAAGTGCATAATCCGGGTTCAAATGTAGGTGTTATAGGGGGCTGTTTCCCTTGTGATTAGTTAATTGAAAAAGTTTTGAGATGGCTAATGATGCCAAGGACAAGGGCGAACATGAGTGCGCTAATATGAAGGAGTTTTACTGCACGTCTTATATCTTTTGCCGTGGGAGGGGCGCCTTCGGGATTTAAAAAAGCCCTGTTTTTTATGCCTTCCCTATAATGTGTTGGGCCTCCAAGGCGTACACCAAGGGCGTGAGAAAATGCAGCCTCTGAGATGCCTGAATTTGGACTTTCGTGGCCTTTTCCATCTATGAGGGCCTTTTTTATAATGTTTGGTTGCCATTTGCCCAAGAAAAGTGTGGCAATGGCGATGAAAACAGGTGATATCCTAGAGGGGATGAAGTTGAGAAGGTCATCCAATCTTGCGGATGCCCAACCCAGACGTTTGTATTTTTTGTCTTTGTATCCCACCATAGCATCCAAGGTGTTTACTGCCCTATAGAAGACTGCTAAGGCCGCTCCCCCAATGGCCCAGTAAAATAGGGGCGCAAGCACTGCATCGACAAAGTTTTCTCCTACAGTCTCTATGGCAGCACGAGATATTTCAGTGGCGTCTAGCCCTTTGGTCTCTCTGCCAACTATCCTTGCTAGCCTAATGCGTGCAAGGCCTAAGTCCCCTTGATCGAGGGCATTTGCCACTACCATGGCCTCTTCTCCAAGAGACCTTAGGCCAAGGGTAAAATATAAGATGATTCCAGAGGTAATTGTGCCAGCCAAGGCCCCATGAGTCCATGCAAAGCGGATAAGAAGATGGGAGACAAAGAAGAAGGTGCAGGGTATTAAAGTAGCCAAAAATATACCCTTTAAGGTCTCATTTATAGGAACAGGTTTTAAGAGTCTTTCTACATATTGGATTGAATAGCCAATGATCCTCACTGGGTGGAGGTGAAACTCTGGGTCTCCCAACAGGAGGTCTAGTAGGATGGCAATTGCGAGGACCTGAATTGGTTCTACCATTTTTCTTTATTAGTGGCCTCTGCGTTTAAGAGATTGATCGAGTAGGGCAAATATTTTTTCTATCCCAATCCCTTCCTCGATCCAATTGGCCAAGGTATCTAGATTTTTTTCTTTGAAGGCCCTGTAGGATGTAGTCTTGTTTAAGGGTGCCATCCCCTTTCTCAGTCTCAAATAGTCGAGAAATCTGCGTCTTAAAATGTCATTTTCGAAAAGGCCATGAAGGTATGTGCCAATTATCAGGCCATCCTTTGTCATGAGACCAAGTTTTGAATTGTCAGGGGATACCGGCACATACTGGTCCAGTTCTGAGTCAAAATAGGTCACTCCTGAGTGTATCTCATAACCTTCTACTCTAATGGGCTCGCTTTCTGGAAATAATATAGTTGCGGTTGTCTGAGAAAGATGTTTTTGGGGAAGCATCTTTGTTACAACTGGAAGAAGTCCAAGTCCGTCAGTGCTCCCTGGAGGCCCTTCTATGCCGCAGCTGTCTTGAACATCTTTTCCCATCATCTGAAATCCGCCACAGATCCCCAAGATCACCACCTGTTTCGTACTTGCAAGCCTAATAATTTCCCTTTTTAAACCCGTTTTTTCTAGAAACTCCAAGTCACTTCGGGTAGCTTTTGACCCTGGGATGATCACACAATCAAGTTCTTTCTGTAGACCGTCAGGATTATCAATAAGAGTGATCTCACAGTCCTCTTCCAAGGAAAATGGAATAAAATCCGTAAAATTACTTATACGTTTTAGATGAATAATGCCAAGACGAATCTTTGCACCAGGCCTTTTGGTCCCAATAAACCTTGCAAACATTCCATCTTCCTGGTCTACAATGACATCCTGTAGCCATGGCAGAACCCCTAAGAAAGGAATTCCTACCATTTCCTCAAAGGCTTTAAGCCCTGGCCTAAGGAGTTCAACGTCCCCTCTGAATTTATTTATTAAAAGTCCTTTGATGAGGTGTTTGTGTTCGGTTTCAATAAGGTCGATTGTGCCTTTAAGCCAGGCAAAGACACCACCTTTGTCAATGTCGCCTACTAAAATGCATGGGGCATTTGCGTGAGCCGCCATTTTAGTGTTAACTAGATCTCTGGATTGAAGATTGATTTCGGCAGGGCTTCCTGCCCCTTCCATGACAATTACCTCATATTCCTTGCTAAGTTCATCATAGATTTCATTGACGAGCTTTTGATGTTGGGGGAAAAGACGGTAGTATTCTCTAGCACCAATGGTACACTTTGGTTCACCAAGGACTATTACCTGAGATGTGGAATCCCCATTGGGTTTTAGGAGAATGGGATTCATTCGACAGTCTGGAAGAATGCCTGCTGCCTCTGCCTGGTAGGCCTGGGCCCTGCCCATCTCCTTTCCATCAAGGGTAACAAAGGAGTTTAATGCCATATTCTGTGCCTTGAATGGAGCACATTTTATACCCCTTTTCCTTAGAACCCGTAATATCCCAGCTACGATGACACTTTTTCCAACTCCGCTTCCTGTGCCAAGTACCATGAGTGACCGTGCACGTTTTTCTGACATTAGCTGCCCCTTTAATTTGTCTATTTCAGGAGATTTTGGGCAAGATAAGCTTATGACATCAAGGTTTCAAGCTCTTTGTAGAGTTTAATTTTAAAGGTATGGATTTCGCCACATTGATTTTTCGTTCCTATGGTGCAGTCCTGCTGGGGTTTTTAAGTTCCTTGACACTATCTCCTGGCCTCATTAGATTAGAGACTTCCAGCAACAAATGTCTCATTTTGTCTATGCCGTGACGAGGATGGTGAGATTGTTCTTGAAATGGTTGTAATTGCGGGCGATTAGCTCAGTTGGATAGAGCGTTGGCCTCCGGAGCCAAAGGTCGTGGGTTCGAATCCCGCATCGCCCGCCATTTGAATCATGTGTCTAGTCGCTTTTCACCTAAAAGAATCTGAAGATATCTCCTTGCGCTTTCTTCAACAGTGTATTCAGCTACAGCCTGTTGAAGTATCTTTGATGGCAATGGAGACTTAAGGACCTTAATCATTGCCTCAGCCAGTGCCTTGTAGTCGCCAGGAGGAACAAGGGGGCCAAAGCGTCCATTTTGGAGTATCTCTTTTGGGCCGCTTGGGCAATCAGTTGAGGCCACTGGCACGCCAAGGGCTAGGGCCTCTGTCAAGGCATTTGGAGAGCCTTCCCAGCGAGAAGAAAGCACAAAGAGATCTGCATTTTTTATATATGGGTAAGGGTTTGGAGTGAAACCTGGTAAGTCAACGGACTCCTTAAGTTTCAATCCCCTTATCAATTCCGTTAGTTCGCGTCTCATGCCACCTTCTCCCAGGATGATGAGCCTGGAGGGTATGTTCTGTTGCACAATATGAAACGCCTTTATAAGGGTGCCAAAGTCTTTTTGCCTGGTTAGACGGCCTATTCCCAGGATGACCGGGATCTCTTTATTGATTAACCAGGGATGGTTAATAGTTTCTTTTGAAAGTTTGTAAAGTTTTTCCGTGATAACGGGGTTTCGGACAACGTGAAATCGTGTCGCTTTAAGGCCAGTTATATTTGCGAGGTCTTCGGCAACACCTCTTGACACGCAGATGGTTTCATCAATCAACCTGTAACTCAATTTCATTATAAGATTTCTTATAATGCGTGTAGGAAGGGGTTTTTCTCTTATGCCTTCTGATACGGTGGTCCCCAACCTTGCCACAATTCTAGTCTTTGATTTAGTAAGGGTTTTTGCCATGGCTGCCACAAATATGGCTCTGTCTTTAGCTGCAAGAAGGGCGTGGGGACGTTCTGTTTTAAGGAATTTGATGAGTTCTGGAAGTGCTGTGAAGTTATGTCGGGTCTTGAGTTTTATGAGGTTTACTTTATTGGGAATTGCATCAAGATAGTGCAGGTTGTCTGCCCTGATTAAGAGGAGGTCAGTCTTTACTCCAAAGGCAGAAAAACCATTTACTAGATTGGAAATCATCCGCTCTACGCCTCCGGTTCCGGAAAAGGAGGCAAGTATGGCAATCTTTTTCTCTTCCATATTCTCGTCCATAGAAAAATGGTTCATACGGGCAAAAGCCATCTGGCATAGTCTCTAGTACCACTGTGAATGGTGTATCTGTCAACAGCCTGTTTTAATTTTTCAGGGGCTATGGGGTTTTTTAGTGTGTCAATAATTGCGTCTCTTAGACCTTCAACATCTCCAATTTTTACAAGCCTTCCGTACTTGCCGCCGCCGAGGATTTCCCGGGGGCCACTTGGACAATCTGTAGATACAACAGAGGTACCTGTGCCCAGCGCCTCGATAAGTACTACAGGAAGCCCTTCACACCGAGAGGTAAGACAAAAACAGTCTGCATTTGCCATAAATGGCAAGGGATTTTTCATAAAACCTGGAAGGTCAATTTTATCTGATATTCCAAGTTCGCTAGATAAAGACAAGAGCTTTTTACGCCTTTTGCCTTTTCCCAGTATAATTAACCTTGCATCGATCTCTTTTAAGACGAGACTAAAGGCCTTGATAAGGGTTTCGAAGTCTTTTCTTCTACAGAGTTCTCCTGCTCCAAGTACTATGGGGCATGATTTTCCCTTGAACCATGGATGATCAGGTATTGAGTTGGCCCTCAAATGAAAGTCGTCATCTATAATGGGACTTTTTACAACGCTTATTTTTTCTGAAAGCCCTGGGGCAATGTCTATAAGATCCTTTTGTGCACCTTTTGACGGAACAAGTATCCTGTCTGCCAGCGGATATAGGTGGCGTATTGAAAAGAGCTGGAGGGACCTGTCAAAGGCAGATCTTTTTCTCAAGTTTTCTGTAACAGTTGTGCCAATCCTAACAACCAATCGAACAGGGGATCTCGAGATATACTTTGAGAGGATGGCGATTCTATTTACTCGGTCTTTATCAGTTAGAAGGGAATGTGGCCGATTTTTTTTCAGATATTTTATAAGGAATGGTAGAGCTGACGTAACATGAGAGGTATTTAGCTCTATTATCCTTACATTTTGAGGCACCTCTGTAAGGTAAGGGCCGTGTTTTTTTATACGGATGAGATCTACCCTGTGGCCTGCCTCACCCAGTCCTTTTATGAGATTACCCATAACCCTTTCGACCCCACTGTGTCCTGAAGTTGCGAGAAAGATGGCAATATGTCCCTTTTTAGTCACTTAAAAGCCCCATGACTTTTAGATATGTAATTGTGGCCGGAATGGCCCTGTAGGGTTCTGCCGCATCTTTTAAAAAGGATGGAGAGGGAGGGGATGAAAGGACCTTTAAAATGGCTTCTGCCATCTGATTATGGTTATGGACCTCCACTAGTTCTCCATAACGGCCATTTTTAAGGATTTCTCTTGGTCCCGTTGGACAGTCTGTAGCGACCACAGGGATGCCGAGGGCTAGGGCCTCTATGAGGACGTTTGGAGATCCTTCCCAGGCTGAGGAAAGGACAAAACACGAGGCCCTGGAAAGAAAAGCAAAAGGATTACTAGTGAATCCAGGAAGTGCCACTTTGTCAGTGATACCAAGGTGTCTGATAAGGTTGAGGAGGCTATCTCGTTCCTTGCCCTCTCCTAGGATGATGAGTCTGGCTTCTGTCCTTTGGATCACCTTATAGAAGGCTTTTATCAAAGTTTCGAAGCCTTTTTGGCGGGCGAGGCGGCCAATTCCCATTATTACAGGTATGTCTTCATCCAGCCATTTGTGGGGGGTAGGTGCATTTGAAAGTTCATAAAGCTTGTCTGATACAGTGGGGTTATTCAAAACTTTTATCCTATCCGTGGAAATTCCTGTAATATCCAAAATGTCCTCTGCCACTTTATTTGAATTTGCGATTACGAGATCTGCCCTCTTATAGGCGTATTTGATCGAATATTTTCTTAACACTCTTTTGACGAGATTTCTCCTCTCTAGTGCCGTTGAAATAGGCATACCAACCCTGAATACTATTTTTATTGGATAGTTGATAAAGGGAGTCCCAAGTGCCAAAACCCGGTTGGCCCTTTCCCTGTTTGTTAGTATCACTCTTGGCCTTTTCTTGTTTATATAATCTAACAAACTTGGCAAACTTATTAGTCCCGGACTCTCATTTAGATTTATTATATTTATTTTTGGATTCAATAGATCCAGTTCTGGGATGTTGGGATTGTTTACGAGTACATCAATGTTTTTCAAAAAAAGGGCAGAGGAATTCATTAAGTTAAGCATCACGTTGCTGATGCCACCCTTTCCACCTCTAAAGCCAAAAAACGCTAAATCAGTCTTTTTTGAGGACAAAGCTGGTTCCAACTCCACTTATTATCATCCAATAAAAACGCCAGTCCCAGTGTAGCAGCCTAAAGTCAAAGAGACACCAGATTGCTGCCATGGCCCATGATGAAATTGTGAATAGAAAGATATCAAAAGGAAGTGCCCCTTTTTTATAGGCATTTATCACCTCTTTTAAAAGAATAAAAATTGAAGCAAATAGCAATCCCGTACCAATCAGGCCAAATCTTACAAGGAATTCAAGATAAGTGCTATGTAGATGATCAAACCATACCCTTCCACCCTTCCAACTATTTATCTTTAGATCCTCTCTCTGACTATGGGAAATTAGGTATTGGGTTGTACCAGTACCCCAGCCAAATATTGGATGTTCTCTCCATTTTTGAATGGCAAAGGAATATAGGTGAAGTCTTTGACCAATGCCAGTCTCTGGGACCTTTTCTATTATATATTCTCTGTTTTGGGTGAATGTCTCTATCTGGCCTAAGAATCTATTTTTAATAATTTCAAAATTAAGTGCTATAATAAATACAAAGAGACAAATTGTTAAGGCCATTGCCACTGAAAGGGCCTGTTTGTGAGCATGGGTGAGATCTGATTTTTTCAATATGGAAAACACCACCACAGGAAAAACCAGTGCAAAGGCAAGCCATGCCCCCCTTGCCTGGGTAGCTATAAGGCCTTCAAGGAGCAAGACAATAGCAATTGTAATTCCAAAAAGGATAAAAAAGTTCATTTTTCTCTTAAAGGAATTAGCAATTAACCTTTTTGAGAAGATTATCAGTCCAGTAATGATGGTGGCACTATACAAGCCAAAAGGAGTGATCCTAAGATGAAAACCTGTTCTCTCTCCTTTTATAATGGTGGTTAGGAGATCAGTATCTATGGATGAGATCATTCCTACAATAAATCCGATGAAAGCAAGAAAAAGCACTCTTAAGGCAAGTTTAGTGCTTCCGTTTATCCAAAAGGCAATTACCAAAAAGAGCCATAATCTGCCAAATTTTAATGCATCCTCTATGTGTTGATCCTTGATTTCAGGAATTTCTAGGATTGAAAATAGGGTCCTAACTACCAAAAATCCAATGGAGATACAGGCAAGTATAAATAGAGGAGTTCGAATCAGTTTGAGAAGCCTAGTTTTCTCAAATGGCATGGCAATGAGCATAAAGATGAGGCCAACTCCTGAAAAGGTGATGCTGTTAAGCGAAAAAAAAGAGAAGACATATAGACCTATCAATCCCAATGACGAAGTATATCTTTTTAGACTATCCATTTTTCCCTGATATAAACTCCAAGATCTTTTCAGCCCGATTTTCCCATGAATAGAGTCTTGCCCTTTGTCTAGCGTTTTGTCCAAGGCTCATTGCCAAATCTGGATCCTGTTTCAATCTTAATAAAGCATTTTTCCACGCCTCTAAATTGGTTGGTTCTACTAACAGCCCTGTTACGCCATCTTCTATAATCTCTCTTAATGGTTCAAGATCACTAGCAATAATTGGTCTCCCTGCTGCCATGGCCTCAAAAAGTTTTAAGGGGCTAAAGGACTTAGCAGTTGTTAAATGAGGCTGATAGGGTAAGAGTACAATGTCGCATTTTTCATACCATCTGATCACATCTCTATGGGGAACAAAGGGGTGTAACTCCAGATTGCCAGTGGTCCCTACGTCTGCCTCTGGAGTTTCCAAATCACCTACAAGGGTTACTTTGCCAATACCACTTTGCGCAAGCCCTTTAAATATCTCTAATCCTCTGTCGTTACTAATTCTTCCAATGTACATGATCCTAGGTCTGGCGAATCGGGCCTTTTGTGGTAGAGGTATGGAGGAAAAGTGTTTGTAATCAACACCACATGGAATAATTGATATTCTATCAGGATTCGCCCCCTTTTTTATCAAAGAATGGGAAGCTGACTTACTTATTGATATGAGGTACCTGATTATACCGTTATTATACGCATTTATGATGAGTGAAAGGATTCCCTCATTTTCTAGTTGTTCTACATTATGAACTTCAAATATGTGGGGTATTCTAAACGTTATTAGTGCCTTACTTAGATAATAAGATCTTATGAGAATATTATCGTAATCTTTTTGTATCCTTTTCATCTTTAAACAGAGAGGCAAATAATTTAATATTTTCCATCTTGAGTGTAAAAGCTGAGTAGGGAAAATATTAAATGTCTTTTCAATACCGATATCTTTTAGACGACTGTCAATGTCTATGCCTTTTTTGACTGGAGGTAAATATAGATCGATATAACAGTTTTTTTTTGATATGGCTGATACGGTATAAAGGGTCTGAATGAGATTTGCCCTATTTCTATGAAGTTTACTTGTGCTTAAATAAATTAACTTCATTGCCTTTCTATAATTTTTCATTTATTTGATTGTAATCAATATTAAGAATACACGACTTTATATAAATTTACATATGCATCTACCATCTTTTCAATTGAAAATGTTTCATGTATCTTTTTAAAGGCATTGTTTACTATGGATTTTTTAAGGTCGGCATTTTGGTCATTCAATAAAATAAGGAGCTTATCTTGGATGTCCTTTGACATATTGGACCTTTTTATTAATAGTGCAGTTTTTTTATCCTCTACAATATCACTGAGCCCCCCTGTATTCGTTGCCACTACTGGTACCCTACAAGCCATTGCCTGAAGCACCGAAACTCCTAATCCCTCCATGAGAGCAGGATGGACCAGACAATCGAGACAGGGAAAAATGCGGTGCATATCCTTTCTAAATCCTGCAAATATACAGTTGTCGTAGACTCCATGTCTTTGGGAAAGACGCTTAATCTCCTGTTCAAGGGGGCCTTGTCCAAAGAAAATGAATTTGGTATTGGGGGCCTTTCTTAAAATATTGGGAATTGCCTCAATTACATAACTATGCCCTTTCCTTGGAATAAACTGCGCCACCATGCCAACGGTCTTCTGAGAGGGATGAATACCAAATTCCTTTAAAAACCAGTTTCTTTCGCAATGTGGCCTATAAATACTGGTGTCTACAGCACTTGGAATTAGCATAAGCCTTTCTTCATCAATTCCATACGCCTTTAGGATATTAAAAATCGCTCTTGAAATTGCGACGACCTTTTCAGCCCTTCTATACTTCAATCTTGCAAGGCTGCCTAGTTCTGGATTGTCCACCCTCCGGGTAATGATATAGGGGGTATTGGTTATGACCCCAGCCAGGACGCCCCATAGATCTGCTCCACGTCTGCTGTGGATATGGATAATAGGTCTTGTTTCCTTCTTGATTTTTTTTACTAGGTATATGATCCTAAAAAGGAGCCTTGGGTCGAGTTCTCCTGAAAATTCTGTAGGGCTACACTTTATGCCCTCATCCATTGCACGCTTAAGGATTTCGCTTCCCAATGGGGCAATTAGGGTGTTTTTTATGCCTTTCCCCTTTAGATTCCTTATAAGATAGAGGACCTGGAGAGCGCCGCCGTAAAAGTTTTTTCCAGTCTCAATGTGAAGGACGTGTAGGGGAACGGATGCCATGTGATGGGTTAGCTTCAAATGATTCCCTCCACTGTCTTCAACACCATGTTAACCGTAATATCAGACATACATGGAAACGCTTGGTTGCAGGTAGGACTTCTTTTGCAGGGCGAGCACTCCCTTTTGACATATAATACCTTGGTCTTGGGCCATTTGGTATATAGATATGGTCTAGTTGCACCAAAGAGCGCTACAGTAGGGCGCTTGAATGCTGTTCCCATATGAGTTAAGCCAGTATCTACTCCGATGACCAATTTTGCCATAGAGACAATGGCAGCGCTTTCAACAAGATTTGTCTTGCCAGAGAGGTTATAGATGAGATTTCCTGTCCCATTTGAGATCGCATCACCTTTTTGCTTGTCACCTCTGCCTCCGAGTATTACTGAGGGGATCCCGTAATGTTTTGCAAGCTTCATTCCAAGTGATTTCCACCTGTCATCTATCCAATGTTTTTGTGGTCTTGTAGTAAAGGGTGCGAATACGAAAAAAGGTCCTTTAATTCCATGGGCATCTATTATGGACTTTGCCCTTTCTTTAGATACATTGGGGACCACGAGAAATGGGAGGGGGTCTTCTACCTTAATTCCCAGTTCCTTTAACATATATAGATATTCAGAACTCATTTCGAGATTCTGAGGCCCTTTAGATATGACCTTTGTCATAAAAAATCTACCAGGCTCCTTTGAGTCAAAGCCAATTCGCTCCTTTGCCCTTGAGAGATAGGCGAGGAATCTGCTTCGAAAAAGACCTTGGAGGTCAAGGCAGAGGTCGTATTGGTGTCTTGAAAGGTTTTTTTTAAAGGACATTATTTCACTACAGAGGCGAATCAGGTGAAATTCCTTGATCTGTCTATTCCAAAGGGCTTTGTTCCATGGGATGAGGGAATCTACATAGGGATTATCCCTTAAAAGATCAATTAGAGCAGGGTTTATGAGCCAGTGGATTTCGGCACCTTTATATCCATTCTTGAGGGCCTTGAGTACTGGGGAGGCCATGACCACATCTCCAATAGAACTGGGGCGTATAATGAGAATTCGCATGAGTTAAAAACAAACCTCTCTACAGTTTAGTTATTCCTAAATCCTGCAATTGGCGAGTTTGCCCAAGATTCGAGGCGCGAGGGGCGAAGGCGTACTTTGGTACGTCGAGCTCCGAGCAACAAAGAAGATTGGGCAAACTCGCCACTCCCGAAGGGTGGCAAAAGGGGGCAAAACCAAAATGGGTTCCATATTCACTTAAACAGTGAAGATTAAAGCTATGGTTTTTGGCAAGCAACTGGCTGATATAATGCTTAAAAAACAATTTTGCCCCCTTTTGCCGTGCAGGATTTAGGTTATTGTTCCCACTGCCTGTAAAGGTCTCTATAGAGTGAACTCTTTGAAATTAGCTCCTTATGTGAACCAATATCCACGATTTTTCCATTGTCCATTACTGCAATAAGATCTGCATCCTGTATGGTGCTGAGTCTGTGTGCAATTGTAATAGTGGTCCTTCCTTTTTTGGCAATCTTGAGGGCCTCTTGAACTCCTTGTTCAGATAAGGTGTCAAGGGCACTTGTTGCCTCATCCAATATGAGAAGAGGGGGATCTTTTAGGAGGGCCCTAGCAATAGCGATTCTCTGGCGTTGTCCTCCTGAGAGATTCAATCCCCTTTCATCAAGGACGGTATCATAGCCCTGGGGAAGATTCTTTATAAAATCGTGTGCTTGAGCCATACGAGCCGCCTCTTCTATCTCTTTATCTGTGGCATCACTTCTCCCATAGGCAATATTTTCCCTGATTGTGTCTCCAAAAAGGACTATATCCTGGGTAACAAGGCCTATTAATCTCCTGAGGCTCTTTGTATCCAAGTCTTTGAGATCCAAATCATCCCATAGGATTTGGCCTGTTGTTGGATCGAAAAAACGCGGGATCAGATCCACAAGAGTGCTCTTACCTGCACCACTTGGTCCCACTATAGCAAATGTCTTACCCTTAGGGATGAAGAGATTGATACCATTTAAGACCAACTCGTTGGTACCTGGATATGAAAATGTTACATTTTTAAAGGTTATTCCTTTTTTTAAGGGTGCAGCCACTATATCCCCGCTGTCTTCAGGCTTTAATGCCAAAAAGTCTTCTATTCTCTCCAATACTCCAACAGACTCCTGGAATGTTCCATAGGATTTCCCTAGCTTTTTCAAAGGAGCAAAGGCCATGACAATTGCCGTCAGAACAGAAAAAAAGTCACCAGAGGTCATTTTCCCCTTTACCACCAGGTAGCCTCCGTAGCCAATAATGATGCTCACGGCCACCCCAGAGAGTAGTTCGGTTAAAAATTTTGTCCCTTCTTTTATCCTTATGAGTCTGGCATTTTGATGGTAGTGAACTTGACTCGCGGTTTTGAATTGTTTTGTCTTTATTAGTTCGAGAGTAAATATCTTGATAACTTTTATTCCCTGAATTGCTTCATTCATCCGATGTGTGAGTAGAGCCGTGGCTTGTTGTACATCTTTTCTCTTATTTTTCAGAAACTGGCTCATATGCTTGGTGACTATTGCAATTATAGGGAGCATGACAAAGCTTAAGAGTGTGAGGTCCCACTTTCGGTATATGGCTACGCCCATGAGCACAATGAGAGAAGGTATCTGGACTAGAAAGGTTTTGAAGCTATCTGAAAGTATTTTGCTCAATAGCCCTATATCCGACATTACTCTTGAAATCATCTCGCCAGATGACCATTTTTGTACAGTGGAGAAGGGAAGATCCATAATGGTTTCAAAACATCGCACTCTCATATCACGGATGAGCTTGAATCCGGAGGTCTGCATGTAATAGGCTTGGAGAAGGGAACCTAGTCCCCTAAGGATGTAAAGTCCTAAGATCCCAAAAGGAAGTATCCATAAGAGTTCGTAACGTTTTTCCACAAATATGTAATCCATGGCTGGCTTTACGAGCCATGCAATAGCCCCATTTACCCCTGATACAATGAGACTAAAGAAGATGGCAATTAAGACCCTCTTGGAATACGGACGAATTATGCTCCAGAGTTTTTCTATTTCTTTTGCCATTATTCGCTCAAAAACACCATGTCGAAGTCAATATCCATCGAGTTGCCTCAACTATTGATGGAAATATCTTTATAGATTTATAAGTTGGGACAGTTAAAATCCTTTCTTTAAAATCTTTTCCTTTACCAGTGAGTACCAGTATGGGGGTAAGTCCTGCCCTCAATCCCGCTTCAATATCCCGTAGATTATCTCCAATTAAAAAAGACCTTTCAAGGTCAATGTCCATGTCTTGTGATGCTTGGTATATAAGGCCTGGCTCAGGCTTTCGACAGGAACAAATTTTTTTATATTGGGGCGATCCTATATCTGGATGGTGTGGGCAATAATAAAATGCGTCAATATGTGCTCCTAAATGCCTTAGATCATCGTTAATCGCCTGATGCACCCTTTGTAAAAGACTTTCATCTAAAAGGCCCCGTGCAATACCTGATTGGTTCGTAACAATAACGACTTGGTAACCTGCTTCATTAAGGGCCTTTATGGATTCTTTTGCTCCTTTTATCCAAGTGATATCACGTAGATCTGAAAGATAGTTTACATCTTCGATGATTGTGCCGTCACGATCTAAAAAAACTGCATTTTTACCCATGATTTTTGGCCTTTCTTTTTAATCCAGGCTGGTTTAAGATTCCTTTGAAACTTTTGTCTCAAGGAGTATGGATAATATGGCAGTGAGCCAAGCCCTACTTGATATACTCGTGTGTCCAAAATGTAAAGGGGAATTAAAGATCACAAAAAAACAAGATGGGTTGATTTGTAACACGTGTTCATTAGTATATCCGATAAAAGATGACATCCCAGTTATGTTAATCGACGAGGCAATGACTTTGGATGATTATTCAAGGGACCAATCTAAAGCCAACTGATATTTCAAAAGATCGTCTTTTTCACGCAATCTATGGATTTAGTGATGCAAAAATCTTTGTGATTGGTGATTGCATGTTGGATCATTATATCTGGGGAGACTCAGACAGGATTTCTCCAGAAGCTCCAGTCCCAGTGGTGAGCGTGGAAAAAGAAGAATTTCACCTCGGTGGTGCTGCAAATGTGGCACAAAATATATCTGCGCTTTCTGGGAAGGTCGATCTTTCAGGCATTGTGGGAAAAGATGGACCTGCTGCAGAGTTTAAAGAATTACTACGCAATCTTGAAATCTCTTGGCATGGCATTGTAGATAGTGAGCGCCCTACAACCCAAAAGATGAGAGTCATTGCACGTGGCCAGCAGCTCATACGGGTTGATAGAGAGGATACCACACGTGTCTCAGCAGAGCATATTGATATGCTCTGCACTCTCATTCATGAGAATTTAAGGGATTCTTCGTGTATTGTGATCTCAGACTATGCCAAAGGGGTTGTATGTAAGGGTCTTATGGATTTTTTGGTTTCTGAATCAAAAAAATATCATATCCCTATAATTGTCGATCCCAAACCTCAAAATGTAATGATTTATAATGGGGTTGACGTAATCACCCCAAATAAAAAAGAAGCTCTTTCTATGGCCCAGATATTCGAAGAAAAAATATCCCTGGACGTATTGATGAAGAAATTGAGAGACGAGGTCCAGGTCGGTGCTGTTTTGGTCACCCTTGGAGAAAAAGGTATGGCAGTCTTTGAAAGCGGAGATGTCCCGTATCACATCCCCACAATGGCAAGGGAAGTCTTCGATGTCACAGGAGCAGGAGATACAGTAATAGCTACTTTAGCCCTTGGGATGTCTATGGGGTTAAATCTTCTAGAAGCTAGTTTCTTAGCCAATATCGCAGGCGGTATTGTAGTGGGAAAGGTAGGTACGGCAACTCTTTCCCAGGAAGAATTGCTTCAGGGGGTTGAAAAGGCATTTGAGTGAGTTAAGAGAGCCATTTCCTGGAAAGCTTGTGATGAGTATCTTTGCAAAGACTGTCGAGCTTCTTGAAGAGGCCTGTACCCTTTGTACTGATCTATGGGGGGAGATCGAGCAGGCTTCCAGTGTGCTTCCTTTTAATCAAACTGACTATTATAGGCCTGAATTCGGGACTGATCTGGTTCGACGTTTTTATAGCTTTAAAAAGCTCGTACCTCAGAATTACTTGAAAAACGTGAAACTTGGTGTACATAAGTTAGAATATCAAAACTCTGTAGACGGTAGACGTAAATTTAATATTGATCCAGGTATATTGACCTTAGAGAGGTTGATTCTTGCAACGGGAAAGAATTACACACACAGGATTTATCTTGGGGAAGGTGTGTTTGCAGATCTGACCTTAATTTTTAAGCAGGGGAGTTTTAGGGCGCTTCAGTGGACCTATCCAGATTACGCTTCCCCTGAATCCATTGAATTTTGGAACGGTGTAAGGCAATCATACCTAAATGAATTGAAAGAAAGGGGGTACCTCTAGTTGCTTCGAAGCATGACCACCTTTCTTAAAAAGTTTTGAGTTTTGAGTGTTGAGTTTTGAGTTGAAGGAACAAACTTATAAAAGTTTTGGGTTTTGAGTGTTGAGTTGAAAGTGGCACGACGGGGTTTACTGAATGTTTACGAAAGGAGGTACTTCTAGTTGCTTAGAAGCATGACCACCTTTGCGAGAATTGAGAAGGTGGAAGAATCTTTTGCTGTTAAAATGGAATTTCGTTCGGTTAATCACAGGTATCTGGACGTACATATTAGGATGCCACGGTGGATGACCCCAATTGAGGAAAAAATCAGGCAAAAGGTGAGTGAGGTCCATGAAAGAGGAAAGGTGGACCTAATTATCTCATTGGAAGGAAAAAGTGTTTTTAGGCCGTGCTTTAAGGCAGACACAGGGGCAGTGGATGCATACCTTAAGGCCGTCGATGATATAAAAAATCATAGCGGATTAAAGGGAGAATTAAGTATAGTTGATTTGCTCATGCTTTTCAGGGATGCAATTACTCAAGAACAAGAAGATATTGACATTGATTTGATTTGGGGCTTCATTTCACCTGAGCTTGACAGGCTCTTGGATGCAGCTAGGAGGCAATCAGAAGCAGAGGGATCGAGCCTTGAAACTGATCTCAGAAAACGCATAGAGACTGTGAAAAGCCTTATAAATAGCGTTGAGAAACGGAAAAAAGAGGTATTTTCTGTCCAAAAAGAGGCTTTGAGGCAGAGGATTGCTGCTATTTTAGAAGATACTCCCATAATTGAAGATAGGCTTTTACATGAATTTGCCGTTTTGGCAGATCGACTGGATATTACAGAAGAATTAGTCAGAGCCAAGAGTCACTGTAAACGTTTTTTAGAACTCATGGATGAAAAGGGTGCTGTTGGAAGACGTCTTGACTTCCTGCTCCAGGAACTGTTTCGCGAGATCAATACAATTTCATCCAAAGCCCAGGATGCGCAGATTTCTCAAATGGTTGTAGAGGCCAAAGGAGAATTGGAAAAGCTTAGGGAACAGGTTCAAAATATAATTTGACCTCATATTATTCACTTCAAATGACAAATAAAAAAGAACGAAAAGGAGATCTATTATGGCATGTAAATGTAAGATATTAAACATCGGATTTGGAAATAGTGTTGTTGCAGATAGGGTCGTGGCCATTGTACAGCCATCATCAGCACCTATGAAGCGTATACGCGAAGAGGCCAAGGTAAACAATAGGCTTATTGATGCAACTCAGGGGCGTAGGACAAGGTCCATCATAGTGACCGATAGTAATCATGTTATTCTATCTGCTATTCAGGCAGAGACTATAGCAAATAGGCTTTCTGCAGATCTGCTCACTAAAATTGAAGAGAAAGATCCTCAGGATTAATTTTTGCTATGAAAGGAGAAGTTTTTGTAGTCTCAGCTCCATCAGGGGCTGGCAAGACCACAATTCTCAAAAGGGTTTTAAAAGAACTTAACAATGTGGCCTTCAGCGTCTCTCACACCACAAGGCCCCCCAGAGTCGGAGAAGTGGATGGAGTGGATTATCACTTCGTTTCCAAGGGGGAGTTTCAAAAGTTAATTGAAAAGGGCGCCTTTTTGGAATGGGCAAAAGTGCACTCTGACCTCTACGGTACGAGTAGATCTGCTGTGGAAAATGCCCTGGCTCAAGGGATTGATGTGATTTTAGACGTAGATGTTCAAGGTGCCAGATCAATAAGATCAAGTTATAACGGCGGAGTGTATGTATTTATTGCCCCACCATCTATGGAAGAGTTAAAAAGGCGTCTTGAAGGCAGAGGTACAGAGACTGAGGAATCTTTAGCGCTCAGGCTTGAGAATGCTAGAAGAGAACTAGAGGCCATGGATGAATACGATTTCATAATAGTAAATGATGAGTTGGATTTAGCTGTTTCTTACATGAAGGCCATAATAATGTCCAACAGATGTTGTAAAAAACGCGTACTACATCAGATAAAAAAATTTTTGTAATGGAAAAAGCCCAAAAGACACAGCATCTGGTAATTTGGGGATTTCACCCAGTAAGGGAGTTTGCATGCTCAAGACCTGATGCCTTAATTGAGGTAGGCCATATCCCAAAATTTGGGAGAAAAAAACGCGAACGGTCTTTGATAGATTTATTGCACAAAAAAGGTATTTCAGTCAGAGAAATTTCAAGGCTAGCTGAAATGGGAATTCCTTCGGGCACAGTTCATCAAGGAATTGCCGCAAAAGTTCAGCGAATTTGGGAACTCGATGAAGAAAGATGCCTAAATGATGTGATCAAAGCTCCACGCGAGCATCAAACTCCTATATTGGCATGTGATGAGATTACAGATCCCCAGAATTTTGGTGCAATTTTAAGAGGGGCGGTGGCTATGGGGGTTAATCTCATAGTCACTCAAAGGCGTGGATCTGCGCCTGTAACCGGGACTGTTGCAAAGGCCTCATCAGGGGCTATTGCCCTTTGTAATATTGTTTATTGTGAGAATCTCAGGCGCTTTTTGACAAAATGTAAGGAATATGGTTGGAAACTGGTGGGGTTAGCTCCAGAGGCAAAGCAATTTGTTTGGCAAGAGGACTTGAATCAGAAGGCAATATTGATTTTAGGATCTGAAGAAAAGGGTCTTAGAAAGACAATTCGCTCTCTTTGCGAAACGCTGGTTTCCATACCATTAGAGGGTTCAATTCAGTCCCTCAATGTATCACAGGCAAGCGGCATTGTACTTTATGAAGCACTGCGTCAAAAAAAGACAGGTTCCCCTGGGCCTTAAGGTATACAGGACCTTATCTAGCCTATTATATTATGCTTCATCACCAGTTATTAAGGGGCTTTCAAAGGTGGGTGATGAGGAAGACCTTTGGAGGCAAAGATTTTTTCTGAATAGGTCATTTGGAAACGAGATCTATGATTGCTGGCTTCACGCAGTTTCCGTAGGTGAAGTTGCAGTATGTGAGGTCCTGGTAGATTCTCTTTTGAGGATACGACCCGACTTAAAGCTCCTCGTTTCATCCACAACTCCTCAGGGGCTTATAAGGCTTAGGACTAGACTCAGCGAAAAGTGTTCGTTGATGGTATTTCCTTTAGACTTTCCCCAGGTAATAAGTAGGTTGTTGAGCCAGATAAAAACCACTGTTTATGGGGGAATAGAGACAGAACTTTGGCCCAATTTAATATTGGGGCTAAAAGAAAAGGGTACAAATTGCATACTCCTAAACGGACGCCTTTCAGAAAAGTCCTTTAAGGCCTATAAGAGGCTAGGGGGAATTTTTCGTCCGGTATTAAATAGTTTTTCAAAAATATGTGTAATTAATGAGACTTATAAAGATCGATTTGAAAAAATAGGTGCTTCTCATCAGTCTTTAATAGTCACTGGAAATGCAAAGTATGAAGGTCTCATTACTAAACCAGATCTAAACCGAAAGAAAATTATCAAAGACAGATTGGGACTTGGGCAAAAGGAGCTTGTATTTTGTGCTGGAAGTATCAGGGGAGGAGAGGAGGAGCCAATAATTGATGCAGGAGCGAGGGCAAAAAAGGAACATCCTCACCTTGTCTGCTTTATTGTCCCCAGACATCTTGATAGAATTCCTTGTGTATTGAAGGTGTTAGAAAAGAGAGGAATTGGATTTGATCTTTGGTCGCAATTGGAACTGGGGAAAAAGAGAAGCCATGATTGGATTGTAGTAGATGTTATTGGCCCTCTATATGATCTCTATGGTATAGCTGATTGTGCATTTGTTGGAGGTAGCCTTGTACCTAAGGGAGGGCAGAATCTTATGGAACCTGCCTCTTGGGGGTGTCCAGTAATATTTGGCCCTTCTACCTCCAACTTTGAGGAGGCAGCATCAATCTTGCAAAGAGAGGGTGGAGGTATTACTGTACGTGATTCAAATGAACTCTTTGAGGTAATTAATAGGCTTCTCAAGGATCCGGTCTTGAGACAGAATATAGGCAAAAAGGCTAGAGAGTCGCTTTTATCTATCTCAAAGGGTGCAGCCTCCTTTCAGGTCGAAATAATCTTAGAAGAATTGGACAAAGCCAATAAGGCTAAATAGCAAGAAAGGCTGAGGGAGACATGAAAGAAGCTTATTTTAAAGCCCTCGTAGAGGCCATGGAAGATTTAGTATATGTGTGTGGGAATGATTTCACAATAAAATATATGAATCCTTCCATGGTACGATACCTAGGACGCTCAGCAGTTGGAGAAAAGTGTCATGAGGCCTTTTTCCAAAAGGATGCCCCATGTTCATGGTGTAGACACAAAGAAGTTATATTGTCAAAAAAGATAGTTAGGCATGAGATAACCTGTCCTAACGACGATAAGATTTATGCGGTGATTTGTACACCTGTTCGTCTCGATGACAGAGAGGAAGAAGTTTCACTGACAATCCTCCATGATATTACTGAAATTAGATATGCTCAAAGAGAGCTTGAAGAGAGAAACGCCCAACTTCGACATGCTCAAAAGATGGAGGCCCTGGCCACGCTTGCAGCAGGAGTAGCCCATGACTTTAATAATATATTGGGAAGCATAGTCGGATATGCATCTCTTCTTAAAGGCGTATTGAAAGGGGAATCTGACTCTCAGTATGTAGATTTGATTGAACATGCTGCTAGGCGGGCATCAAAATTGGTTGAGCGCTTGATGGCATTTTCTGCAAAAGGATATAAGCAGAAAATAGAATTTGATCTGAATGACTGTGTAATAGGAGTTGTGGATATACTGAAGCAGGGAGTCAACAAAGGAATTGAATTGAAGTTAAATTTGACTCCAGGCCTACCTAAGCTTTTAGCCACCAGAGCAGATGTTGAACATGCGATAATGAATATTTGTTTGAATGCCGTTCAGGCTATTGAAGAGTTGAATCCAAATGAGCCGAAAGGTCTCGTCGAGATTAGAACATTCTTTATTAAAGAAAGAGAAATTCCACGAAATGCCACTAGGATACTACCTAAAAAAGGCCATGCTGACTACCTGGCGATAGAAGTGAAAGATACTGGCAAGGGTATTTCAGCAGAATATGGTTCAAAAATCTTTGAACCATTTTTTAGTACCAGGGACTCTTGTGAAGCTACTGGACTTGGTTTGTCAATGGTATATGGCATTTTAGAATCCCATGAAGGTCTTATAGGTTTGGAAAGCGAACCCAATAAAGGAAGCATCTTTACACTTTATTTTCCAGTCAAAGAGGAATCTAGCCTTGACCCAAGGGAGGATATAAGGCAGGAGCCAAAACAGACTTGTTATTTGAATACAAATTTGCCTGGGAAAATCCTAGTGGTTGATGATGAGGCAATGCTCCGTGATCTACTTGAAGAGGTCCTTGAGGCAAAGGGATATTCTGTTATTACTGCATCAAATGGCGCCGCAGCCGTGGAGATTTATAAGAAGAAAAAAGGGGAGATAGACCTTGTGATACTCGATATGTTAATGCCAGGTATGAGCGGACTTGAAACCTTTAGGTTGTTGAAAGAAGTAGATCAAAATATCAGAGTTGTAATTTCAAGCGGCTACGTGGACAAAAATAAAGTAATGCAGCTAAAGCGTGAAGGGGTTCTAGATTTTATAGCAAAGCCTTTTTCTGTCTCGGAACTTACTACAAAAGTCCAACGTTTTTTAAAGAGGAATTGACCAACTTCCAATAGGTATTCATGAGTTCATTAGACCAATATAGAATATTCCTTGAATAGTGAGATCTGGGACATATTCCTCAATAGTATTTGAATAGGGCAAAAGTAATGATGCTCCTCCACCTGTTGCAATAATCCTTGTTGGATAGGTGAGCTGCGAGGAGATTTCCTGAGAGAGTCTGTCTATCAACCCTGCAAATCCAAAGATCAACCCTGATTTTATGCATGAAACAGTATCTTTTCCTAAAGGCTCGCCAGAAAAATCAGTTAAGTCAATTGGTGGTAATTTACTGGCGTTCATAGAAAGAGCCTTTTGGGCGATCCAAAGGCCTGGGGCTATGGCACCACCAATAAAGACTCCATCCCTGGTAACACAATCAAAATTTATTGCTGTACCTATATCTACTACCAGGACATTTTGTCTATAGATTTTGAATGCGGCAACTGCATTGGCGAGTCTGTCTGCTCCAAGGGTTGCATTAGAGCCATAGTCAATAGAAATACCAGTGTTTAATTCTGATGAGATGAATATTGGAGTAATTCCAAGAAAGCCTTTTGAAAAATGTAAAAAAATGGCATCCTTTTCTGGAACCACTGAGGCAATGAATACCTGTTGAACTCCTTCTTCATCTTTTTTTTCAAGGATTCCCCAGTCTTTCAAAACGCTAAACAGATGATGGACCGAGGTCAATTCCCTAGTATTGATAAAAGTCTTTTTTTGTATTTGCCCTTTTTTGAACAAAGCTAGTTTAATTGTGGTATTTCCTGCGTTTATAATAAGACAATTCATGTTAATACTCCAATTTTACAGACATGTGTTAGAAAAAAGACGGCTCTAACAGATCTGGAATAGACAGAGATTACGAATAGCTGAATTCCATTATGAGGTGAGAAAAGATTAATTGGTTTACGCCTCCCATCCATGAAAATACCGCGTCTATAGAGACTGTGGTATAGGCTCATTAGGTCTGATTTATTTGAGGTATAATGGGACGGTGTTGAGAGAATGGAGGCTGACAGTTGATTATCGCTAGGGCAGTAGAGTATCTGGGGTGGTGTAGGGCTAAGATGGCCGAAGGAAGCTGACATGAGTGGTCCCAGAGGTAGAGGCAACAAACGAGATAGAAATGTATCCTGAAAATAGGCGCAGAGTCCAGCTGCCCAGTAGTAAACTGGCTGCTTATAGCCTGAAGAATTGACTCTGAAGGTAAAATCGAATAAATATGCCAAGGCGTGATACCTCATTTTTTGTAAAAAGAATATACATAAAAAAAAAAAAATGGAAAACTATGGCTCAAAGGACTTGACATCTTTCATCTTGTCCAGTATTAAAAGCGGGCTTTCAGCGTGGGATGACCAAAAATATTCCGATACTGAGTAACGAGAAAAGGTGTCGGAAAAGAATTTTTTGTTTTTAAAACCAGGAAGATACTGGAGTAGACAATGCCTACAATTAATCAGTTGGTAAGAAAAGGAAGACTCAAGATCAAGAAAAAGACCAAAAGTCCAGCATTGGAGTCATGCCCTCAGAAAAGGGGAGTGTGTACTCGTGTGTACACTACAACGCCTAAAAAGCCGAATTCTGCACTGAGGAAGGTGGCCAGGGTCCGCCTTACCAACGGAATCGAAGTTACATCGTATATTCCAGGGATAGGGCACAACCTCCAGGAGCACTCAGTAGTTTTGATACGTGGAGGTCGTGTTAAGGATCTTCCTGGTGTGAGATATCATATTATTAGGGGGACGCTTGATGCCTTGGGCGTCCAGGATAGGAAGAAGTCCCGTTCGAAGTATGGGACTAAGAGGCCAAAGTAAAGAAATAGGGGTTGGTTAAATGCCAAGAAGGAGAGAAGTCCCAAAAAGGCCAATAATGCCGGATCCAAAATACAACAGTGTGATTGTGGCAAAATTTATAAACGGCATTATGAGGAAGGGCAAAAAAAGTCTTGCCCGTAGGATTTTTTATAGTGCCATGGACATAATAGCTAAAAGGGCTAAGGAGGACCCGCTGAAGGTTTTTGAGAAGGCCCTGGAGAATGTGAAGCCAATAGTAGAGGTGCGATCTAGAAGGATAGGTGGAGCTACATATCAGGTGCCAGTCGAGGTTCGCCCAGAAAGAAGGCAGGCTCTGGCAATTAGGTGGCTTGTGGGCTACGCCAAGGCCAGGGGAGAGAAGTCTATGGCAGAAAGGCTGGCAGGTGAGCTTCTAGATGCCTATCATGAGAAGGGAGCGGCCTTCAAGAAGAAAGAAGATACCCATCGTATGGCTGAGGCGAATAAGGCCTTTGCGCATTACAGGTGGTAAGAGATCCTTAGGAGGGCAATATGAGCAAGCAGAAGTTTGAGCGTACGAAGCCACACGTAAACGTAGGTACCATCGGACACATCGACCACGGTAAGACTACACTTACAGCCGCCATAACAAGATATTTGGCAGAGAAGGGTGCTGCAGAGTTTATACCCTTTGATGAAATAGATAAGGCCCCTGAGGAAAGGGAAAGAGGAATTACTATTGCTACAGCACACGTTGAGTATGAGACTGACAAGCGTCACTATGCCCACGTGGATTGTCCGGGTCACGCAGACTATATCAAAAATATGATCACTGGTGCCGCACAGATGGACGGTGCCATATTGGTCGTGGGTGCAGATGACGGTCCAATGCCTCAGACCAGGGAGCACATCCTCCTTGCAAGGCAGGTTGGAGTCCCCGCTATCGTAGTGTTTTTGAATAAGTGCGATATGGTAGATGATGAAGAGCTTATTGAGCTCGTTGAGCTTGAGCTGAGGGAGCTTCTTTCTAAGTATGAATTCCCAGGAGACGAAATCCCAATCATCAAGGGTAGCGCACTAGAGGCATTGAACAATCCAAACGATCCAGAGAAGACCAAGTGTATCCAGGAGCTTTTGGATGCGCTTGATAGCTATATCCCAGAGCCTGAGCGCGACGTAGACAAGCCATTCTTGATGCCGATTGAGGACGTATTCAGCATCAGTGGACGTGGAACAGTTGTCACTGGTAGGGTAGAGCGCGGCGTAATAAAGGTTGGTGAAGAGGTAGAGATAGTAGGGCTTCGTCCGACCCAGAAGACAGTCTGTACTGGACTTGAGATGTTCCGTAAGCTTCTGGATGAGGGTCGCGCAGGAGACAACATTGGAGTCCTTCTCCGCGGTGTAAAGAGGGACGAGGTAGAGCGTGGTCAGGTAGTGGCAAAGCCTGGCAGTATCACACCTCATACCAAGTTTGAGGCTGAGGTATACGTACTCACCAAGGAAGAAGGTGGGCGTCATACTCCATTTTTCGCAGGGTATCGTCCTCAGTTCTACTTCAGGACAACAGATGTTACCGGTGTGGTTCAGTTGCCTGAGGGGGTTGAGATGGTGATGCCCGGTGACAACGTGAAGTTCACAGTGGAGCTTATACAGCCAATAGCAATGGAGGAAGGGCTACGCTTTGCAGTGCGCGAAGGTGGAAGGACCGTTGGTGCCGGCGTAGTTACCAAGATTCTTGAGTAATCTTAAAAGTAAGAGAGGAAGCTCGGGATGATGATCCCAACTCAAAAAATAAGAATTAGACTTAAGGCATATGACCATAAGCAGCTGGATCAATCAGTAGGCGAAATAGTGGATACAGCAAAAAGGACTGGTGCAAGGGTAGCCGGTCCAATTCCACTGCCTACAAAGATAAGTAGATACACTGTGTTGAGGTCTCCGCATATTGATAAAAAATCAAGAGAACAGTTCGAAATGAGGGTTCATAAGAGATTAGTAGATATCTTAGAACCCACGCAGCAAACTATTGATGCTCTAATGAAGCTTGAACTATCTGCTGGAGTTGATGTGGAGATTAAGTTGTAGGGGCAAGAATCATGGCAAAGATAAATGGAATGATAGGGCGAAAAATTGGAATGACCCAACTGTTTGATTCCTTTGGCCAGGCAGTGGCTGTCACGGTGCTTGAGGTCGGCCCGTGCACGGTACTGCAGAAGAAGACCTCTGAACGAGAGGGCTATAATGCATTGCAGCTAGGGTATCTGAAAAAACCGATAAAAAGGCTGAATATGCCGGAAAGGGGTCATGTACAGAAAGCAGGCCTTTCCCATGGATTCGCAGTTATTAAAGAGGTTAAAGTAGACAATCCCGATGAGTTCGAACTGGGCCAGGAACTAACTTTAGAGGATCTGGATATTAGAGAGATTATAGACATTGTTGGAACAACAAAAGGGAAAGGTTTTCAAGGGACAGTAAAGAGACACGGCTTTTCCCGTGGTAGAATGGGGCATGGTTCTAAACACCACAGAGAAATGGGATCAATAGGACAGAGTGCCTTTCCTTCAAGGATAATTAAGGGTAAGAGGATGCCAGGAAGGATGGGCGGTAAAAGGATAACCATTAAAGACTGTATGGTGGTAGATGTCAGGCCAGAGGAAAATATTGTCCTAGTAAAGGGACCTGTCCCAGGTGCCAAGAATCAACCTATATTAATACGTTGCAAATAGAGGAGAATGGCCAAAATGCCCACCCTTGATGTATATAATTCAAATAAAGAAAAGGTCGGACAGATTGAGGTAAGCGACACTGTTTTCGGTGTAGAGGTAAAAAGTGGTTTAATACAAGAGGTGGTGCGCTGGCAGATGGCCAGGAGGCGTCAGGGCACGGCATGCACCAAAAACAGATCAGAAGTTAGCGGAAGTGGTAGAAAACCATTTCGTCAGAAAGGAACTGGCCGTGCGAGAGCGGGTAGTAATACATCACCTCTGTGGAAGAGGGGTGGTACTGTATTCGGACCAAAGCCAAGGGACTACAGTTATTCCCTTCCTAAGAAGGTGAGGAAGCTGGGATTAAGGATGGCTCTCAGTGGAAAGGTCAAAGATTCAAAGTTGTGGGTCCTGAGAGATTTTGGGCTTGAACAAATTAAGACTAAAGAAGTAGTGAGCATTTTGAAAAGATTTGGGATAGAAAAGGCAGTAATTATTACGTCAGGCTCTGATGAGAAACTGGAAAAATCAGCAAGAAACATCCCTTATGTTAAGGTGTTGAGGCATGAGGGATTAAATGTATACGATTTGGTACGGTATTCAGACGTACTAATCCATGAACCTGCAATGGAGTTGATCGAAAAGAGGCTTCAATCATGAAAAGTGTTTACACAATACTAAAAAAGCCAAGGATTACAGAAAAGGCCACCTTTCAAAAGGAATTAGCAAATCAGGTGGTCTTTGAGGTTGATCCAACTGCAAATAAAATTGAAATAAAGGAAGCAGTTGAGAAGATTTTTAAGGTTAGGGTTAAATCAGTAAATACTGTCAATGTGAAGGGTAAACCCAAAAGAGTTGGTAGGCACTTTGGAAGGCGTTCATCATATAAAAAAGCAATAGTGACCCTGTATGAGGGTGAGACTATAGAGTTTATTGAGGGTGTGTGATGCCAATTATCAAATATAAACCAACAACTCCATCAAGACGCTTCATGACCTTTTTGAGGGACCCGGAGATTACTAAAAAGGAGCCGGAGAAGTCCCTTATTGAGCCGTTAAAGAAAACGGGGGGAAGGAATAATCTCGGACGTGTAACCTGTAGGCACCGTGGTGGTGGACATAAAAGAAAGTATAGGATCATAGATTTTAAGCGTAATAAGGTTGGGGTGCCAGCAAAGGTAACTGCAATTGAATATGATCCAAATCGTTCAGCCAGAATTGCCCTGCTCCAGTACGCTGATGGGGAGAAGCGATACATTTTGGCACCACTGGGTCTGGCAGTTGGAGACCAGGTAATTTCGGACGAATTTACTGACGTAAAACCGGGCAATTGCATGCCATTAAAAAATATTCCGCTTGGTACTCTAGTACACAATGTAGAGATGCGACCTGGCAAAGGCGGGCAGGTAGTACGTTCAGCAGGAGCGGCAGCTCAGGTTGTTGCAAAAGAAGGCAAATATGTACAGTTAAGGCTACCTAGCGGCGAAGTGAGGATGTTCCTGGAAACATGTAGGGCTACTATTGGTCAGGTCGGAAACCTAGATCATGAAAATGTTACAATCGGTAAAGCTGGTAGAACCAGATGGCTGGGACGTAGGCCCAAGGTAAGGGGTGTTGCAATGAACCCAGTTGATCACCCCATGGGTGGTGGTGAAGGAAAGTCTTCTGGTGGACGCCATCCCTGTAGTCCATGGGGCTGGCCCACTAAGGGATATAAGACTAGGAAAGCTAATAAGCCGAGTGATAAATTTATAGTCAGAAGAAGGAAATAGGTAAGGAGATAAAGCAGTGCCACGCTCTCTGAAAAAGGGACCTTTTATAGACGACCATCTGTTAAAAAAGGTTTTAAAAGCAAGAGAAACAAATGACAAAAAGGTCATTAAGACCTGGTCTAGGAGGTCCACCATCATTCCAGAGATGGTCGGACTAACATTTGCCGTACACAACGGCAGGAAGTTTATACCTGTGTTTGTAACAGAGAACATGGTTGGACATAAGCTGGGTGAATTTGCACCAACGCGTACGTTTTACGGCCACGCTGGTGACAAGAAATCTAAGGTGAAGAAATAGACGGAGTTCAAGTAATGGAAGCAAAGGCAATAGCTCGAAATATTAGGATTTCACCTCAGAAGGCTCGACTAGTTGCAGACTGTGTACGCGGTAAGCCAGTAGATGAGGCGCTCAATACACTATCGTCACTACCTAAAAAGGGTGCGCGTATTATAAAGAAGGTACTGGAGAGCGCACTAGCAAATGCTGATCAGAATCCAAATATAGACGTGGATTCCCTGTACATTAAGAGGATATATGTGGATAAAGGCCCAATATTAAAGAGGTGGAAGCCACGCGCTATGGGAAGGGCCTACGGCATCAGACATAGGTTGTCTCATATTACCATTGTACTTGATGAGGCATAAACAGCGTATTAGAGGAGGATATCTTGGGCCAGAAGGTAAATCCAAAAGGATTAAGATTAGGAATTACGAGGACTTGGGACTCCAGGTGGTATGCGGAGCAGGATTTTCCCAAATTAGTCTTTGAAGACGCCCGCATCCGTCGATACATTAAGGATAGAGTTTACCATGCTGGAGTATCAAAAATCGAGATTGAAAGGGCAGCCCAGCGTATCAGAGTCATTATACATGCTGCACGGCCTGGAATTATTATAGGAAAGAAGGGTGTAGAAATAGACGCCCTTAAAAAGGGTCTGGAAAAGCTTATCAAGAAAACGGTCCTTCTAGATATTATTGAAGTTAGGAGACCAGAGACTGATGCCCAATTAGTGGCTGAAAATGTCGCAAGCCAACTAGAAAGGCGAATTTCCTTCAGGCGTGCAATGAAGAGAGCAGTAGGGCTCGCACAGAAGTTTGGCGCACAAGGTATAAAAATTATGACAGCTGGGCGACTAGGTGGTGCTGAAATGGCTAGACGCGAATGGTACCTACACGGACGAGTCCCCTTGCACACTCTTAGGGCCGATATTGATTATGGTTTTGCAGAGGCAAAAACAACATATGGCGTTATTGGTGTAAAGGTTTGGATCTTCAAAGGAGAAGTTTTTTCCGATAGTGAAATAGGAGACGCGGCTGCAACATCAATATGATAAAATGGGAGAATAGTTAAGATATGCTTAGCCCAAAGAAAATAAAATATCGTAAACATCAAAAAGGCAGAATTAGAGGCGTCGCGACAAGGGGTAATCAGCTCGCCTTTGGTGATTACGGCTTAAAGGCCTTAGGCTGTGGTAGGATTACAGCTCAGCAGATCGAGGCAGCTCGTATTGCTATTACCCGTCACGTCAAGAGACGTGGCAAGATTTGGATCAGAATTTTTCCAGATAAACCTGTTACTAAGAAGCCAGCTGAGACGAGGATGGGAAGCGGAAAGGGAAATGTCGAATTCTGGGTCGCACCAGTAAAAGCTGGTCGTATTTTATATGAAATGGAAGGTGTAAGTGAGGAAGTAGCCCTTGAGGCCCTTAGACTTGCACAGTATAAGCTTCCAATTCCCACAAAGATAGTTAAGAGGAGTGATTATCTATGAAATCGGCTGAGGAACTTAGGGAATTATCTGTTGAGGAACTAGAAAAAGAGGCTGAGGGGCTCAGACAGGAACTATTTAATTTAAAGTTCCAACATGCGACTCATCAGCTTGAGAACGTAATGCGGATTCGGCATGTGAGAAGGCAGATTGCTAGAGTGCTAACGATCATAAATGAGAAACGCTCCGGACAAAAATAATATCTAAATAAATTGAGTCAAATAGTGCTTTGAGGTGCATATATGAGTGACAAAAAGGGACTAAGGAGAGTTTTGACAGGCACTGTAACCAGCGACAAAATGGACAACACTGTAGTAGTTACTGTAATTCGCCGGTTCAGACATCCTATATACGGTAAGTTCGTTCAACGGAGAAAGAAATACATGGCACATGATGCCGGGAATCAGTGCAAAATCGGCGATAGAGTTGCGATTGAAGAATCCCGACCCATGAGTAAAAGGAAACGTTGGGTCGTTCAAAAAATATTAGAACGGGCTATGTAGCGGAGTTGAAAGATGATTCAACAGGAAACAATTTTAAATGTCGCAGACAACTCAGGAGCAAAAAAAGTTTGTTGTATAAAGGTCCTAGGAGGCACTAGGCGACGCTATGCCAGAATTGGGGATGTTATTGTGGTATCTGTGAAGGAAGCAATGCCCAATTCAAAGGTAAAAAAGGGCGATGTGGCTAGGGCTGTGATTGTCAGGACCAAAAAGGAACAGGCACGCCCAGACGGGTCCAGAATTAGATTTGATGAGAATGCAGCTGTTATAATCAATCAATACGGAGAGCCTGTAGGAACACGTATTTTTGGTCCAGTAGCAAGAGAACTAAGGGCCAAGAGATTCATGAAGATAATATCTTTAGCTCCAGAGGTTCTTTAAGGAGACGGAGATATAAAATGCTCAAGTATAAGATCAGAAGAAACGATCGGGTAATGGTGATAGCTGGAAAAGACCGGGGGAAGGTTGGTAAGGTTAAGAAGGTTCTCCCCAGAAAGGCTAGGGCTATTGTCGAAGGCGTGAATATTATAAAAAAACACCAAAAGCCAACCCCTGGTAACCAAGGTGGAATAGTAGAAAAGGAAGCATCCATTCACATCTCAAATCTCATGTTAATTTGTCCAAAATGCACAGATCCCGTGAGGGTTGGCTACAAGGTTTTGGAAGACGGATCCAAGGTAAGAGTCTGTAAAAAGTGTGGGGAAGCTATACCTGTTGAAGAGAAGTAGTAAAAGAGTGGAGGCATCAAGGAAATGGTACTCTTAGAGCAAAAATATAAAGAGGAATGCATACCAGCCCTCATGGAACGTTATGGATACAAGAATCCGTTCCAGGTCCCTAGGATCGAAAAGGTTAGTCTCAATATGGGGCTTGGAGAGGCGATCCAAAATCCTAAATTATTGGATGCCGCAGTTGAGGAACTCACTCTAATTGCTGGACAACGGGCAGTAGTTACCAGGGCAAAGAAGTCCATTGCGGCATTCAAGGTCAGGGCAGGTATGCCTATTGGATGCAGAGTAACCCTTAGGAAACAACGCATGTGGGACTTCTTGACAAAGTTAATTCATCTTGCAATTCCGAGGGTCAGGGATTTTAGAGGGATCTCCAGAAAGGCCTTTGATGGGAAGGGCAATTATACTCTAGGAATTAAGGAACATATAATCTTTCCTGAAATCGACTATGATAAAGTTGACAAGGTTAAAGGTTTAAACTGTACCATCGTCACCACGGCCAAAACTGATGAAGAGGCTCTGGTCTTGTTAGAGACCTTGGGAATGCCCTTTAGAAAATAGTATAAGGAGGACAGCTTGGCTCGAAAGGCATTATATTACAAGGCATTAAGAGAACCTAAATTCAAGGTGCGTAAATACAATCGGTGCCCAATATGCGGCAGGCCAAGGGCATTTTTGAGAAAATTTGGCATTTGTAGAATATGTTTCAGAACTATGGCCTCAAAGGGACTTATCCCTGGGGTCACCAAAGCAAGCTGGTAAAAAGAAAGGATTAGGAGTTGGTCCATGTCATTGACTGACACAATAGCAGATATGCTCACCAGAATAAGAAATGCCTGTATGGCTAGGCACGAGAAGGTAGATATTCCAGCTTCCAAGATGAAGATTGGAATCGCCAAGCTCATGAAGGAGCATGGCTACATTCAAAATTACAAACTCATCAAGGACGGAAAGCAGGGTATACTGAGAATCACCCTTAGATATCATGAGGGAAAGCCAGTCATTCTTGGCCTTGAACGAATTAGTAAGCCCGGTAGAAGGCAGTATAGGTCATCTAAAGACCTCCCAAAGATTCGAAATGGTTTTGGCATGGCCGTGATATCAACGTCAAAGGGCCTTATGACAGACGAGCAAGCGAGAAAGGCAGGCGTGGGAGGCGAAGTTGTCTGCGCTATTTGGTAGATATAGGAGTTGGTAATATGTCTCGAATAGGAAGAATGCCAATAAAAATACCATCAGGGGTTGAAGTCAGCCTGAAAGATAGGACGATTACAGTAAAGGGTCCTAAGGGTACATTAGAAAGGGATATACCCGATCCCATTGAAGTAGAAGTATCCAATGATGAGATCCTTTGCAAAAGGCCATCGGATGATCGTAGGATAAGGGCCCTACACGGACTTACCCGTGCTTTGATCAATAACATGGTAGTTGGGGTAAGTCAGGGATTTACGAAGGAACTGCTTGTCATTGGCGTTGGTTACAAGGTAGAGGAGAAGGGACAAAATCTAGTTTTTCATTTAGGATATTCTCATCCCATTGAATTTCCCTTGCCCAAGGGGATTAAGGCGACGGTGGAGCGTCAAAAAGAGATTAAGGTCCGTCTTGAGGGAACAGATAAGGAAGTTCTAGGGCTTGTTGCATCAAAGATCAGATCCCTCAGGCCACCTGAGCCATACAAGGGCAAAGGAATTCAGTATGTCGATGAAACCATAATTAGGAAAGCAGGAAAGGCTGGAGCGAAGTAATACTATGAAGGCGTTGAAAAAAAAGGTAAAAGCAAGACTTCGTAGGAAGATGAGAATAAGAAAAAGACTATCAGGTACTCCTGATAGGCCGAGGTTGGCAGTATTTAGGTCTGCCAAGCACATATATGCACAGATCATAGATGACACCAAGGGTGTTACAATCGTCTCGGCTAGTTCACTCAGTCCAGAGATCAGGGATAGGCTTGGTGAATGCAAAGGAAAAAAAGAGGTCGCTAAACTCGTAGGTGAACTGATTGCTAAGCGAGCCTTAGAAAAAGACGTAAAAAAGGTAGCTTTTGATAGAGGCGGCTACAAATACCATGGTAGAGTTAAAGCTCTGGCAGACGGAGCTAGGGAAACAGGACTCGAATTTTAAGGGGTGAAAAATGGCCTTTGATGATTTAAGAGAAGGGCAGGAAATTCAATACATTGAGAAAATTGTTTTCATAAATCGCGTCGCAAAGGTTGTTAAAGGTGGTCGACGCTTCAGCTTTAGTGCGCTGGCTGTAGTAGGTGATGGTAATGGGCGTGTTGGATATGGGCTCGGCAAAGCCAAAGAGGTACCGGAGGCCCTTAGAAAAGCTACTGACAAGGCAAAGAAGTCCATGATTCCAGTTCCATTGAGTGGTACTACAATACCGCACGAAGTAATTGGGCATTTTGGAGCTGGTAAAGTGTTGTTAAAGCCTGCTTCTCCAGGTACTGGAGTTATTGCTGGCGCCATTGTCAGGGCAATTATGGAGGCTTTGGGGGTAAAGGATATTCTCACTAAGTGTTTAGGTTCCAATAATCCACATAATGTAGTCAAGGCTACCTTTGATGCCCTGAATCAGATTGCAAAGACCATTGAAATGGCTAAGGTCAGGGGCAAGGATCTATCACATATTACGATTCCAGAATAAAAGAGGGAAAGCAGATGTTGACATTAAGTAATTTGACGCCATTCTCTGGGTCACGAAAAAATAGGAAAAGGGTTGGTAGAGGCCCTGGCTCAGGGCACGGAAAGACTGCCTGTAGAGGGCAGAAGGGGCAGAAATCAAGATCTGGAGCGTCCATCCCCGCTGGGTTCCAGGGCGGTCAGATGCCTCTCTATAGACAATTACCCAAACGTGGATTTAAAAATCCTTTTAAAAAGGAATATGGCGTATTGAATGTAGGCGCCATTGATCAGCTTGAAGTAGACACTATAGATCTACAAGTTGCCCAAAAAATGGGGCTAGTTAAAAAACGCCATAATCTCTTTAAAATCCTCGGTGAAGGTGAAATCAACCGCCCAGTCAAGGTAGTGGCTCACGCAGTTAGCGAATCTGCAAGGAAGAAAATCGAGGCCGCTGGCGGACAGATTGAAATCCTTAGTTAGTTCTCAGGGGTACACAAAGTGATAGGCAATATTGAGGGTCTTGGGTCTGTACCAGAGCTTAGAAAACGAATCCTTTTCACATTAATGATGTTGGCAGTCTTTAGGATTGGGGCCCAAATACCAACCCCTGGTATAGATGCACAGGCCCTAGCTGCCTTTTTCTCCAGGGCTGAGGGGACACTCTTTGGGCTTTTCGACATGTTTTCTGGCGGGGCCTTAAAAAAGTTGTCCATATTCGCCCTGGGTATAATGCCCTATATTTCTGCATCTATTATCCTTCAGCTTTTGACTGTAGCTATACCTCAACTTGAGGCCCTGAAAAAGGAAGGGCAGGCAGGACAAAAAAAACTAAGTCAATACACCAGATATGGCACCGTTGCGCTAAGTGCTCTTCAAGGCCTCGGTATTGCCATAGGACTTGAGAATATGCATGCACCCAATGGCCTACCAATTGTAGCTGTGCCCGGTTGGGGCTTCAGGCTATTGACTGCACTTACTCTTATGTCAGGTACAGTGTTCCTAATGTGGCTGGGGGAACAAATCACTGAACGTGGCGTGGGAAATGGTATATCTCTTATCATCTTTGCAGGTATAGTAGCAAGGATGCCATCTGCTGTAATTGACACCTTTAGGCTTGTCAAAACTGGCGAACTACATCCAGCAGTCTTGTTGCTTCTGGCTATTGTAATGGCTGGAGTTGTAGCCTTCATATGTTTCATGGAGAGGGCACATAGGAGGATTCCAGTACAGTATGCCCGTCGTGTGGTAGGGCGTCGTGTTTATGGCGGGCAAAGTTCGCATTTACCTCTCAAGGTCAACACTGCTGGTGTTATTCCTCCAATTTTTGCCTCATCAATAATTATGTTTCCTGCAACCATAGCCAATTTCATTCAGGTGCCATGGATGCAGAGCGTTGCTCGTGCCCTCATGCCTGGAAGCTTCGTATATGAATTTATTTACGTCATATTCATAATATTTTTCGCCTACTTCTATACTGCTATCATCTATAATCCAATGGATATGGCTGAAAACTTGAAAAAATATGGTGGTTACATCCCCGGAATTCGCCCTGGTAGGCGAACTGCTGAATACATCGACAGGGTTCTAAGCAGGATTACACTGATCGGTGCTATCTATGTGGCTATCATCTGTGTTCTGCCGAGCGTACTAATCACACAGTTTAACGTACCCTTCTATTTCGGTGGAACAGCGTTACTCATCGTAGTTGGCGTAGGTATGGATACTATGGGACAGATTGAATCACACCTACTTGCCAAGAATTATGAAGGGTTAATGCAAGGAGTTCGCCTCAGAGGGCGCAGATAAAAGAGTCGATTGGTGCGATTTAAGAGAAAAACTTCGAAGGGCATAACATTAAAAGCCCCCTGGGAAATTGATAGGCTGCGGTCGGCAAATAAGATCGTAGCTGAAGTACTTCATGTATTGAAAAATGAGGCAAAACCTGGTATCACCACCGAGGAATTAGATGCCATAGCGCACAATAGGATTTTAAAATCGGGTGGCAAACCAGCTTTTTTAGGATACAGGGGCTACCCAGCGACTACATGCATATCTATTAACAATGAAGTAGTACATGGAATACCCTCATCCAAGAGGGTTCTAAATGATGGAGATTTGGTCAGTATTGACATAGGAGTTATTTATAAAGATTATTATGGTGATGCTGCCATTAGTTTTATTATAGGTGAAGGTAGTGAGCGTGCTCGTAATATCATAAAGGTTACTGAGGAGTCGTTGTATAGAGGAATTGAAAAGGCCACGGCTAGAAACAGATTACATGATATTTCCTCTGCAATACAGGAATATGTAGAAGCAAATGGGTATAATGTGGTAAGGAAGTTTGTTGGGCATGGGATAGGAAGACGGCTCCATGAACCACCAGAGGTCCCCAATTATGGGAGGCCAAAACAGGGGCCCATGTTAAAAGTGGGTATGGTATTGGCTATTGAACCTATGGTGAATGAGGGTACTGGCGACGTAATTGTGTTAGATGATGGATGGACAGCTGTCACAGCTGATGGTAAATTGTCAGCTCATTTTGAGCATAGCGTCGCCATCTTGAATAACGGACCAGAAATTTTATCTAGGATTTGATTTAGGGTGAGCTTATGGCAAAGTCAGATGCAATACAAGTGGAAGGTACTGTGTTAGAAACTCTTCCAAACGCTATGTTCCGAGTGGAATTAGAAAATGGCCATAAGGTATTGGCCCACATATCTGGAAAGATGCGCATGCATTACATTAGGATTCTACCAGGAGACAAGGTTACAGTTGAACTGTCTCCATATGATTTAACTAGAGGTAGGATAGTATATAGGTCAAAATAAATTCATATTCATAGCGGGGAAATAGAGATGAAGGTTCGACCATCAGTAAAAAAAGGTGTAAAGATTGTAAGATTATTAGGCGCAAAGGTATAGTCAGAGTCATTTGCAAAAACCCAAGGCACAAGCAGCGCCAGGGATAAAAGGAGGTTTTTTTGTGGCAAGGATAGCAGGAGTAGATCTTCCAAAGAATAAGCGTATGGAAATTGCGCTTACTTATATTTATGGAATCGGTAGAACAACTGCCCAAAAAATTTTAGATAAGGCAGGTATCGATTGGAACAAGAAGACTGACGAACTTACAGATGATGATATTAACAAATTGAGAAAAATTATCGACGCCGAATATAAGGTCGAAGGTGACCTTAGGCGTGAAGTATCTATGAACATTAAGAGGTTGATGGACCTCGGATGCTATAGGGGACTGCGGCATAGGAAAGGCCTCCCAGTAAGGGGACAGAGGACCTGTACCAATGCAAGAACTAGAAAGGGTCCACGCCGTGCAGCCATTAAGAAGAAGAGACGTACATAGATCATAGGGAGGAATGACATAAATGGCATCACCCAGAAGACGAAGGGGAAAAAAGGAAAAGAAAAACGTACCAGAAGGTATAGCGCATATTCAGGCTACCTTCAACAACACTATAGTCACCATTACGGACAAACAAGGAAATGCCATTTCTTGGGCAAGTGCGGGTACACAGGGGTTCAAGGGATCTAGAAAAGGAACTCCTTTTGCCGCTCAGGTCGCAGCTGAAAATGCAGCAAAGAAGGCAGCAGAGCACGGGATGAGGACAGTTGAGGTTCATGTAAAAGGGCCTGGCTCAGGAAGAGAGGCCGCGCTTCGAGCACTGCAGATGGCTGGGCTCCAGATCAAAGTTATCAAAGATGTAACTCCTCTACCCCATAATGGGTGTAGACCTCCCAAGAGGCGCAGAGTTTAACAAGAAATTTTTGGAGGATGAAAATTGGCTCGATACACTGGACCAAGATGTAGATATTGTAGGCGTGAAGGCAGCAAGCTTTTTTTGAAGGGTGATCGTTGTTACACGGATAAATGTGCCTTCGAACGAAGGGGTTATGCTCCAGGGCAACACGGAAAAGCTAGGCTTAAACAGTCAGACTATGGAATTCGTCTAAGGGAAAAACAGAGAGTACGCCGTATTTACGGTGTCCAGGAGGGGCAATTTGCCCGCTATTTTAATATGGCTGATAGGCAAAAGGGAGTTACGGGTACCAACTTGCTTGTGCTCCTAGAGAGAAGGCTTGACAACGTAGTTTATCGAATGGGGTTTGCTGAATCTAGAAATCAAGCCAGGCAATTAGTCAAACACGGACACTTTCTGGTTAATGGTAAAAAAGTCGATATTCCCTCATTTCTTGTGAAGGTTGGGGACGAGATAGCAGTAAAAGAGAAGAGTAAAGACATCTTGCCCATTAAGCAGTCTATAGAAACGATAGCCCGCCGCGGCGTTCCTGACTGGCTAGAAGTTGATGCTGATGCCCTCCGTGGAAAGGTAAAGGCAATGCCAGAAAGGCATCATATCACAATGCCCATCCAGGAGCAGCTCATAGTTGAGTTCTACTCCAAATAATTAAGGATGGTCTTTTTGAAAGGAGGCGGGATCTAAGGTGCAAGAAGACATGAATAAAAATAAAGATGAAAATATTCCATTTTATAGGAATTGGCGTGAGTTAATCACGCCTAAGTCTATACATGTGGACCCTGAAACCCATTCCAATACATATGGGAAGTTTACGTGTGAGCCACTAGAACGAGGGTTCGGTGTCACAATTGGAAATGCAATAAGGAGGGTCCTGCTTTCTTCACTTCAGGGAGCTGCAATTACGTCTATTAGAATAGAGGGCGTTCATCATGAACTGTCCAGCATTCCTGGAGTAATAGAAGACGTTACAGATTTGATCTTAAATCTGAAAGGCGTGAAACTGAAACTTTTCCAAGATGATACCAGACTATTGGTCTTGGAAAAGAAGGGCGGTGGCGAGATAAAGGCAGGGGATTTTGTTGCACCAAACGGCGGCGTGGAAGTATTGAATCCTGACCATTATCTGGCCACTCTCTCCAAGGATGGGGAAATTAGACTTGAAGCCACTGTAAAGTGGGGCAAGGGGTATGTGCCTTCAGAAAAGAATAAGGATCCAAATGCCCCGGTAGGCACTATCCCTATAGACGCACTATTCTCCCCGATTGAGAAGGTTAATTTCACAGTCTCTCAGGCAAGAGTTGGACAACAGACAGACTATGACAAGTTGACCCTTGAGATTTGGACAGATGGCAGTGTACTTCCTGAGGATGCTCTAGCCTATGCAGCAAAGATCATCAAGGAACAGGTAAATGTCTTTATCAATTTTGATGAGACAGAGGAACCAGAGGAAGAGAAGGAGTCAGATGGCATTGAGGCTATTAGAAAATGGCTAGACAGGCGAATTGATGAATTGGAGTTTTCTGTCAGGAGTGCCAACTGTCTTAAGAATGCAAATATTCATTATATTGGTGAGCTTGTACAAAAAACTGAGCAAGAGATGTTGAAAACAAAGAATTTTGGTAGGAAGTCCCTGAAGGAAATCAAAGACATTCTTTCTGGAATGGGACTTGATCTAGGCATGAAGCTCGAAGGATGGGAGCCACCAGAAGACAATTATGATCCAATAGATGTAGACAAGGGGAAGTAATACCATGAGGCACAGGAGACGTACACGTAAACTGGGAATGAAAACTGCTCACAGGGAGGCCATGTTTAGAAACATGGTTACCTCTCTTTTTAAACACGGAAGGATTACTACCACAGTGCAGAGAGCCAAGGAATTAAGGCGAATTGCCGATAGGCTCGTTACTCTGGCTAAAAGGGGCGATCTACATGCAAGAAGGCAGGCCCTTTCTGTCATCAGAGAAAAAATGGTAGTGGCAAAATTGTTCAATGAGATAGCTGATAAATTTAGTGAACGGCAAGGGGGATACACCAGGATTATAAAGATTGGGCCAAGGCGCGGTGATGCTGCTATGATGGCTTTAGTGGAACTTGCTTTTGACAGCCTTAGGCCCAAATCCAGGCCAACTGTAGATCGTACTGCTAAGAACACAGAAGATGTTATACCTGTGGCTTCGCCTAAAAAAGAAAGTGAATCAGAGGCAGATAATGCTTCTACGCCTGAAGAATCGGGAGCAGTTGACAATAGCTCAGGTGACCAGGAAGTGGCAGAAGATCAGCAGGGTGTCGATCAAACGACTTCGGAACTTAAGGCTGATGAACAAGAAGAAATTAGTCCTCAATCAGAATCAAAAGAGGACTTGACAAATTCCAAAGAAGAGAGTAAATAAAAAATAATATACAATTAAATATTGAAAAGGCCATGACTGCCTCCAGGTTGAAAGACCTGGAGGCTTTTTTTTTGAAAAAAAGGAATCGGAGGGGGGGTCGTCTTAAGCCCAGGCACTTTGCCTGGGTTTTTTTTCTTTCTAAAAGGAAGAAGGAAGAAGGGAGAAGCCGGGAATCTGGAACCTCAGAGCCTCCGGTATTCGCAATGCTTGCTTCTACCTTCTTCCTTCTGCCTTTATCACCTTCTACCTTATGAAAAAGACCCGGAAGTAGCTATTTTTCACGGGAAAACTCGGTGAGTGACTATTAAAAAGGAATGTAGCGTTCTTGTTTTTCCTGGGATTCACGTTGAATTTTTTCAATTCGCCGATTGTAAAAGTCAATGACTTCCCTTCTAGAAATCATTCCTAGGAATTCACCTGGATCATCGTCGCTGACCACTGGAATTTGATCAATATTTCGAATAGTGAATTTTTTTAGCAGGGTATTCACGTCTTCAGAGGGAGTTGTTTTGATAACGTCTTTTCTTGCAACATCTCTCATTATCACTATATGACTAAGGTCTTCTGCAAATATGCAATGTCGGATGTCATTAATTGAAAAAATTCCAGAAAGCTTTCCATTTTTATCTACTACTGGGAAGTAATGTTGTTCTGTTTTGGAAAAAAACTTGCAGAACTGAGAGAAGTTCATGTCTTCAGGGATAACTGCATAGACCTTCCTGGGATTAAAAATATCCTTTACTTTTATGTCCTCCAAGATGTTGGTGAAGAATTCGCCTCTGTGGGCAGGAGAAGCGACTTTATTAGGTTCTTGGGCCCTGTAAAGATTCCAACGTTTGCACAGGAAGAAACATAGGCTGCACACTAGCATGCTTGGTAACAGTAAATGATAAGAACTGGTAATTTCACTCACTACTATGATTGCAGTAATGGGTACGTTAGAACTTCCCGCCAAAAAACCTGCCATACCTACTATTACAAAAGGTGCCGATTCTGTTACAATTCCTGGCAGTATATTGTGGAACGCCATACCAACAGCGCCTCCAACGCATCCTCCGATGACAACGCTTGGCCCAAACACGCCACCACTTCCCCCAGAGCCAATAGAGAATGAAGTGGCAAGAATTTTGGCCAATGCAACAACTAACAGGAGATAAATTGAAACGTGGTGGTTCAATGCTTCCTGAACGAATCCATAGCTAAACCCAATTACTTGCGGAATAAATAATCCTAATATCCCAGTGAGTAGAGCTCCGATAGCCGGTTTGATCCACAACGGAATATTGAGTTTTTGAAAGAAATCGTGGAAGCCCCAGAAGCATTTTACAAAAAGTATTACAAAGGGAACCAAGGCAAAGGCCAGAACCGTATATGGTCCTAGTTCTAAGGCGTTTCTAAATGGGAAATCCTCTGCGTGAAAAAGGCTGCCCCATCCAAATACTGTGCAAAATAGACTATATCCTACGACTGAGGCTATAGCTGTTGGAATTATGACGTCGGCTTCAAATTCGGATTCTTTGTAAAGAATTTCCGAGGCAAAAAGTGCCCCAGTCAAAGGTGCTCGAAATATACTACCAATACCTGCTCCTAGACCTGCAGCCATTAGAATTCTCATTTCGCGATTGCTTAGCTTAAGTTTTTGGGCCAGTGTAGAGCCAATCCCGGCACCTATTTGACAAATTGGTCCTTCACTACCTCCAGAACCTCCTGTACCGAGTGTGAAGAAAGATGCAACAGTCTTCACTAAAGGTACCTTGATGTTAATTTTTCCATTATTCCGGTGATATGCAACGATGGCAGCATCAGTACCGTGCCCACCTGCCTCTGGACAGAATTTGGCAACTAGAAGACCGCTAATCAGGCCTCCAACAGTTGGAATAATTAATAGGAGTAATGGTGAAAAAGGTCGAGGAGGAAAATGGAAAATTGGATGCTCTCCCTGAGGATGAGGCAAGTCAAGTCCTATTAGGTGTTCTAGAAAAAATGAATGTCCGAAATTCAATAAGGCATAGAGGACAATGGCCCCGAGTCCGGCTAAAAGGCCAGTCACTATGCATAAAAAAAACCATTTTCCTGCCTTCTTGGCGGGATCCTTTATAGTAATCTCATTAAGTTTCATCTCTTGGACCAATAACCTAAACCCAAATTAACAGTAAATCAATCTCATTGGATTAGAGTGATTTTTTAGTATGTAAGCACTAACACAATTCTTGAATGATGACATTGAGAATTGGTTTACTCCATAGCGTTCAAAAGGGCAATATGTAGGTGTTAGGCCGTTGGGTTTGTGAGGTAGCGAACTAATTGTCAGTTTTTTGTTTTCGATATTAGGTTCGAATATCCGGTCCTTGACATTCTTCTTTGAGGGAAATAAATATTATTTTCATTTTTTTCAAATAGGAGTGACCCAATGGCAAAGATGACCGGAAAAGAAATGGTCGTAGAGGCCCTTAAACGGGAAGGAGTTGAAGTTATTTTCGGATTTCCTGGAGGGGCAATAATTGACGTTTATGATACCCTCCACAAAGATGGTACCATCAAACACGTCTTGGTCCGTCATGAACAGGGGGCTACCCATGCGGCAGACGGATATGCTCGTGCCTCAGGGAAGGTTGGCGTATGTCTTGTGACTTCGGGCCCAGGTGCCACAAATACCGTCACAGGCATTGCAACAGCTTATATGGATTCTGTCCCCATGGTAGTGTTTACAGGGCAGGTACCAACAGGACTGATAGGTAATGATGCCTTTCAAGAAGTTGATATTGTCGGGATTACCAGGCCCTGTACAAAGCATAATTATCTTGTAAAAGATGTCCGCGATCTCCCTCGCATCCTAAAAGAGGCTTTTTATATTGCAAGGTCTGGTCGTCCTGGCCCTGTACTTATCGATCTACCAAAGGATGTGCAGAACCAGGTTGGAGAATTCGATTATCCTGAGAAGATCAAGCTCAGGTCTTATCATCCAGTAATTAAGCCCCACACAAAACAGATAGAAAGGGCCTATAAGCTAATAGAACAGTCAAAGAGGCCCATCCTTTACGTTGGCGGTGGAGTGGTAATCTCTGAGGCCCATAATGAGCTGAGAGAACTTGCAGAGCTCATCAACGCCCCTGTTGCCATGACGCTTATGGGACTCGGTGGATTCCCTGGTACGCATCCCCAGAGTTTAGGAATGCTTGGGATGCATGGTACCTACGCAGCCAATATGACGATGGCCAATACAGATCTCATTATTGCTGTGGGAGCAAGGTTTGACGATAGGGTGACGGGTAAAATCGATGCCTTTGCTCCAATGGCAAAAATCATACACATTGATATAGATCCCACATCTATTCAAAAGAATGTCAAGGTGGACATTCCAATAGTTGGAGATTGTAAGATAGCATTACAAAAGCTCGTGGAAGTGGTTAAGAAGGAAGGAAGGCCAAAAGAAGTGTGGAAGGAGCGCCTTGAGCCTTGGTGGGATCAGATCAAGGCATGGCAAGAGCGCCATCCACTATCTTATAAAAAAGATGACAGCGTTATAAAGCCTCAATTTGTAATAGAGAAGCTCTACGAGCTCACTAATGGAAAGGCAATAATCACTACTGAAGTAGGGCAGAATCAGATGTGGACTGCCCAATTCTACAAATTTGATAAACCCAGGACCCTTTTGACCTCAGGTGGTCTTGGTACCATGGGTTATGGATTTCCTGCTGCTATAGGTGCTCAGATGGCCTTCCCAGACAAGCTAGTGGTAGATGTTGCTGGCGATGGAAGTATACAGATGAATATTCAGGAGATGGCCACTGCCATGGAGCAGAAGTTGCCTGTGAAGATTGTTATTCTAAATAACCAATTTTTGGGGATGGTACGTCAATGGCAGGAACTCTTCTATGAAAGGCGATACGCTGCTACAGAATTCGAGGTGGTTCCAGATTTTGTCAAGCTCGCTGAGGCCTACGGTGCCAAAGGGTTTAGGGCCACTCGTCCAGATGAGGTAGAGGATACCTTACGGAAAGGCCTTGAGACCGAAGGGCTAGTCATTATGGAGTTTGCAATTGCCAGGGAAGAAGGGGTTTTCCCAATGGTTCCTGCGGGCAAGGCCACAACAGAGATGCTTTTGGTGTAAGGAGAACTGCAATGAGACACACATTATCCGTCTTAGTGGAAAATAATCCTGGAGCCCTCTCCAGGATCGCAGGGCTTTTTAGTGGAAGGGGCTTCAATATTGAGTCCTTGTGCGTGGCTCCCACACTTGACCCCAGTCTTTCTCATTTGACCCTTGTGACTACAGGGGATGATTTTATTATTGAACAGATTATTAAGCAGCTCAATCGACTCATTGATGTCTACAAAGTTGTAGATGTGAGTGAGGGCGAATTTGTTGAGCGTGAGATGGCCCTTATAAAGGTCAAGGCAGAAGATGAGACGAGGGCAGAGGTCTTGAGGATGTGCGATATCTTCAGGTGCAAAGTAGTGGATGTAAGTCCCAAGACCTATACAATAGAGGTAACTGGTCCTGAGTCAAAGCTTAAGGCCGTAATAGAACTCCTAAAACCAATTGGTATAAAAGAAATCGCACGTACTGGCACCATTGCCATGGTTCGTGAAAAGAAGACTGCTTAGAGAGGAGAGATTAATGAAAATTTATTATGAGAAGGATGCTCCAATAGACGCAATAAAGGATGAGACTATAGCTATAATTGGTTATGGCAGTCAGGGCCATGCCCATGCACAGAACCTCAGAGACAGTGGATTAAAGGTAATTGTTGGTCAAAGGCCTGGTTCTCCCAATTATGACCTGGCAGTAAAACATGGTTTTGAGCCTGTGAGTGCAGAGGAGGCTGCTAAGGCAGCAGATATTATTATGGTGCTCGTACCGGATCACGTACAGGCATCTGTCTACGAGAACGCGATAGCCCCACATCTTACTAAGGGCAAGATGTTGATGTTCTCTCATGGTTTCAATATCCACTTTGGTCAAATTCAGCCTCCTGAAGACGTCGATGTGACCATGGTTGCACCAAAAGGCCCAGGACACCTAGTTAGGTATGAATATGAACGCGGGGCAGGAGTTCCCAGCCTTGTGGCAATAGAGAGAGATGCCACAGGTCGAGCCCTTAGCCGTGCACTCGGCTATGCTACTGGGATCGGAGCGTCTAGGGCAGGAGTTATTGAGACTACATTTAAAGAAGAAACCGAGACAGACCTCTTTGGAGAACAGTGTGTTCTCTGCGGTGGGGTAAGTGAGCTCATCAAAGCAGGGTTTGAGACCCTTGTTGAGGCAGGATATCAACCTGAGATAGCATATTTTGAATGTTGTCATGAGTTGAAGCTCATAGTGGATCTCATATATGAAGGCGGACTCGCCCGTATGCGTTATTCCATCAGTGATACTGCAGAATATGGCGACTACACTAGAGGCAAGCGCATAATTACAGAAGAGACCAAAAAGGAAATGAAAAAGATACTCTCCGAGATCCAGACTGGAGAGTTTGCAAAGGAATGGATGATGGAAAATAAGGTGAATAGGCCTGTCTTTAATGCCCTTAGGCGAATTAATAAAGAGCATAAGATTGAAGAGGTAGGTGAGAAGCTGAGAAGCATGATGAGTTGGCTAAAAAAGAAGGATTAAGCCGTGGGGATGAAGCTGACTAGCGTGTGGATTGAATAGCTGGGAGTGCGTAGTCGGAGATAGAGTAATTGAAAGATATACGAATTCCAGTTGCTAAAGAAGGGGTCCCGTTTATCGGGACCCTTGTATTTTGGGCCTTAATATTTGCGATCCTCGGATTAAAATGGGAAGCAGCCTTAACGGGAGTACTCGCATGTTTTACGCTCTATTTTTTTAGGGATCCCGAAAGGGTATCTCCAACAGGCAGAGATGTCGTTTGTTCACCAGCTGACGGAAGGGTTATCAGGATTGAAGAGGTGACAAGTGGTCCCAATGTTGATGGACCAGTGATGCAGATTAGCATCTTTATGAACATCTTCAATTGCCACGTAAACAGGAGCCCAATAGGAGGAAAGGTACGGGAAATCTCTTACAGAAAGGGAAGTTTCTGGCCAGCAGATCACAAGAAGGCATTTACAAAGAATGAACATAATTGTTTAGTTATAGAGGATGAATGTGGTAGACTTTTAGAGGTGGTTCAGGTGGCTGGACTTATCGCTAGGAGGATCGTCTGCTGGGCAGAACCAGGTGATCAGTTGCGTTTAGGGGATCGAATTGGTCTGATCAGGTTCGGCTCAAGGGTAGATGTATACCTTCCAAAAGATGCAAATATTTCGGTAAAAGTTGGGCAAAAGGTTTTTGCTGGTGAAACTATAATAGCGAGGTGGTAAATGGGTGTTTTAAAAGAACACAGACAAAAGGGGTTGACTCTTCTTCCCAATTTCTTGACTACTTTAAGTCTATTCTGTGGATTCTATGGAATGGTTTCAGCCATAAAGGGGGATTTTATCATCTCTGCCTGGGCAATAATAGGAGCTGCATGTTTTGACGGGCTTGATGGTCGTGTTGCCAGGCTCACACGTACTACAAGTAAGTTTGGAGTGGAATACGATTCCCTTTCTGATCTCGTTGCCTTTGGTGTTGCACCAGGCATCCTTGCATATCTGTGGGGCCTACAGGGATTTGGAAGGCTTGGATGGTTAGCAGCCTTTTTGTATGTGGCTACCACTGCATTGAGACTTGCAAGATTCAATGCAATTAGCCATTCTGGGACAGGCCAATCTCGTTATTTTTTGGGTCTTCCTTGCCCCTCTGCTGCAGGTATAGTGTCGACTGCAGTACTATTTAGTCACCATTTGGGAATAGAGGGACAGTTTAGTCATGTCACATTCCTTACACTGGTCTATATTTTGTCGTTCCTTATGATAAGTAATGTTAGATATTATAGTTTTAAGGATGTAAAGTGGTTTGAGGCTCATCCATTTTCGAGCATTGTCACACTTATTCTGTTTCTTATGGTAGTCGCTACAGAGCCCAGGGTGACCCTCTTTATTTTGGGTATCCTTTATGGTATTTCTGGGCCCATGGCTATTATTTATAGAAGCATTTTTGCAACTAAGGCCAAGGTGAAGGAAGATGAAGAACATTATAATATTTGATACAACCCTTAGAGATGGTGAGCAATCTCCTGGAGTATCTCTCAACATGGAGGAGAAACTCCGGATTGGAAGGGCACTTGAAAAACTTGGGGTCGATGTCATTGAAGCTGGATTCCCCGTGGCATCTCCTGGGGACTTTGAAGGGGTGAAGCGTCTTAGTCAGGAACTCAGGGGACTTCAAGTAGCGGCTCTTGCAAGGGCAAATAAAAAGGATATTGATACTGCATGGGAGGCTATTAAAGACGGTGCCAATCCTAGGATCCACACATTCATTGCAACTAGCGACATTCACCTTAGGGCAAAATTAAGGAAATCTAGGGAAGAGGTGCTGGAGATAGCACGGGATGCCGTAAAATATGCAAGTAAGTATACCTCAAATATAGAATTTAGTGCTGAAGATGCCTCTCGAAGCGATTTAGACTATCTATGTAAGGTCTTTGAAGCCGTAATTGATGCAGGTGCAACCACTATAAACTTTCCAGATACGGTAGGATATGCTATCCCCTGGGACTTCGCGAGGATGATCAAGTATGTTGTTGAAAATACGCCAAATATCCATAAGGCAGTTTTGAGCGTGCATTGTCATAATGATCTTGGACTTGCCACTGCCAACGTACTCTCTGCCATAGCCAATGGAGCTAGACAGGTAGAATGTACAGTTAATGGAATAGGAGAGAGGGCTGGCAATACTGCAATGGAAGAGGTGGTGATGGCAATTAGGACCAGGCACGATCTCCTTCCATATTATACCAATATCAATACCAAACACATAACAGCTACAAGCCGTCTTGTTAGCCAGCTCACTGGCATGCCAGTTCAGCCCAATAAGGCCATAGTTGGGGCAAATGCCTTTGCCCATGAATCTGGAATACATCAGGACGGAGTACTTAAGGACAGACAGACTTATGAAATTATGAATCCAGAGGACGTGGGTCTTGAGAGCGGAGAGCTCGTACTTGGAAAACACTCTGGAAGACATGCCATCAAGGCGAAACTGGAAGAGCTTGGATATGAACTAAAGAGTGAGGAAATCGACAAGGTTTTTGAAAAGTTCAAGGCACAATGCGACAAGAAAAAAGAGGTCTTTCCAGAAGATCTAGCGGCTATTGTGGCTGAGGAGATATGGAGAATTCCAGACAAATTTTCCCTTTCATATCTGCACGTAGCAGGAGGGAGTGGAATTAGGCCTACAGCCACAGTTGCAATAAAGATAGATGGCGTAGAATATGCTACAGCTGAGATGGGTACAGGACCAATTGATGCAGCTTTTAGGGCGGTTTCATCACTTACCAAGACTAAGAGCAGACTTTTGAGGTTCCAGGTAAGTTCCATAACAGGTGGGACAGATGCCCTTGGAGAAGTAAGTATTCGTCTAGAAGAAGACGGCTATATTGTAACTGGCCAAGGAGCAGATCCTGATATAATAACTGCAAGTGTTAAGGCATACTTGAATGCACTGAATCGTGTGGAGAGGATGAAGGCAAATCCCAATTCAGGGCAAAAAAGGGCAGTGATTTGAAAGGAGAAACTTATGCCAAGAAAAATGACTATAGCCGAAAAGATTCTTGCTGCACATTCGCATCAAAGTGAAGTCAGACCTGGTGAATTGATTCAAGTTGATGTTGATGTGGCCCTTGGAAACGACATTACAGCTCCGATTGCCATAAAAATCATAGAAGATTCTGGTATAGACAAGGTCTTTGATGCGGAAAAGATAGCACTTGTTGCAGATCACTTCACGCCAAATAAGGATATAAAGAGTGCTGAACAGGTTCGGATGGTAAGAGAATTTTCTAAACGTTTTGGGATCACTCATTTCTATGAAGGCGGAGAAGTAGGTGTTGAACACTGTCTCTTGCCTGAAAAGGGTATAGTACTACCTGGTGATGTTGTAATAGGAGCTGATAGCCATACCTGTACATACGGCGCTCTCGGGGCATTTGCTACAGGAGTGGGAAGTACTGATCTTGCTGCCACTATGATCACTGGAAAGACGTGGTTCAAGGTCCCTGAATCTATAAAATTTATCTATAAAGGTGAGCTTAGACCCTGGGTAACAGGTAAGGATCTAATTTTGTATACCATTGGTGATATAGGAGTTGATGGTGCGCTTTATATGGCAATGGAGTTTACAGGGCCAGTAATTGAGGCACTGGGCATGGCCGATCGCTTTACCATGTCTAATATGGCCATAGAGGCTGGAGGAAAGGCAGGCCTTGTAAATCCAGATGAAACTACCCTTGCCTACGTAAAGGATAGGGCAAGGCGTGAATATAAAGTTTATACCAGTGATGAAGGGGCTGAATATACGAAAGTTATAGAATACGATTGTTCAAAGATAGAACCTCAGGTTGCATTTCCCCATCTTCCTGAAAACACCAAAGGGATTTCAGAAGTAGGCTCTGTCCCAATTGACCAGGTAGTTATTGGGAGTTGTACAAATGGAAGGATAGAAGATTTGAGAATTGCCGCCAAGGTCATTAAAGGAAGAAAAGTGGCAAAAGGTATTCGGTTGATTGTGCTTCCTGCTACCCCAGAAATCTATAGCATGGCCCTTGAAGAGGGTCTAATAAAGATATTCCTGGAAGCTGGGGCTATTATAGGGCCTCCAACTTGCGGTCCCTGTCTTGGGGGACACATGGGAATACTTGCCAAAGGTGAAAGGGCACTTGCCACTACCAACCGAAATTTTGTTGGAAGAATGGGGCACCCTGAAAGTGAAGTATATTTGGCAAATCCCGCCATAGCAGCAGCAAGTGCTGTACTTGGCAGGATTGGAAGTCCGGATGAGCTATAGATAAAGTTTTGAGCCTTGAGTGATGAGTTTTGAGTTAAAGGTCAGGCTATAGTTGGAGTGATGTGGAAAGAATGGCTACCAGGTCCTTTTCGCTATAAGGTTTTTGGATGAAATGGTAGCCTAGATTTTTGATCTCTGTTTTGATATCCAACTGATTTATATAGCCGGTACAGAATATAACAGGACATTTGGGTTTGAGTTCCTTGATGAACTCAAACCCATTACCATCTGGAAGCATAAGATCGGAAATAATGACAGAAATCTCCTTGCGGTGTTCATCATAGATTCTTTGGGCTTCTTTAATATCTTTTGCAAGAAGTACTTCAAAGTTTAGGTCCCTTAGATATTCTCCACCAATATTCCTTACAGTAATTTCATCCTCTATAAAGAGTATGATTCTTCCTTGTCCATCAATGTCCTTTGAGGTTTCTTCAGCTTTGTCAATTGGTTCTTGATGAGTATTTTGAGCAATGGGAAAATAGATTTTGAATACTGTGCCCTTTTGCAATTCAGAATATACGTTCACCCAGCCGCCATGTTGTTTTACTATACTATATACTACGCTAAGCCCAAGCCCTGTGCCCTTGCCTGGCCCTTTGGTAGTAAAGAATGGATCAAAAATTTTATCTACAATTTTCCGAGGAATGCCTTCTCCAGTATCCTCTATGGAGAGCCTAACGTATTTGCCGCTTTGAGCATTGGGGATACTTTGTGCCTGCTCATCATCAATCTCAATTACACTGGTTTCTATTGTGATCTCGCCTCCGCCTGGCATGGCATCTCTAGCATTTACCACAAGGTTTACTAAGATTTGTTCTATATTTACTGGATCTGCATTAATATCAGGAAGTTCAGGAGAAAGCCTAAGCGTTATATTGATGTTTTCACCAATGAGTCTATTGAGCATCTTAAATAGTTCTTCAATTGTAGTGTTTAGGTTTAGACGGACCTTTTCAGATACTTCTTGTCTGCTGAAGATCAGCAGTTGCTTTACAAGTTGCGACGCCTTTTTACAAACTGAAAGGATTTGTTTAAAATACTTTTGTACAGGGGCATCTGGTTCAAGTTTCAAGATTCCTATCTCAGCATATCCCTGGAGTGCTGTAAGTAGATTGTTGAAGTCATGGGCAACACCACCTGCAAGTGTGCCGATTGCCTCCATCTTTTGGGCCTGGAACAATTGCCTCTCCAGTTGAACTTCATTTGTTACGTCTCGTTGAATGCAGACGTATTTCTTCTGGTTAGTTTCATCGAGAATGGGGAATATTGTTACATCAGCTTCATAAAAGGTGCCATCCTTTCGTTTGTTTGTCATTCTTCCATGCCATGAATGGCCTTTTTTAAGCTGTGCCCCCATGGTAACGTAAAAGTCCTGACCATGGATTCCGCTTTTGAATAAACGTATATTTTTCCCTGGTAGTTCCTCCCTGGAATACCCTGTTATTTTAGAAATAGCTGAATTCGTATATTCAATTATTCCATTTTTATCTGTTATGATGACCCCCTCACTACCTTTTTCAATTATAGAGGTCAGGAGGTATTGGAGTCCCTCTGCCCGTTTCCTCAAGGAAATCTCTTTATCGAGCTGGATGATCCATTCTTTATTGTGAAAATATTTTAGAGCAAGTAATACAAAGCTGCATAGTAAAACAAAATAGACTGCAACAAGACTACCTGTTTTTTGAAGAATTTTTTTATAAGGCACTAATTGAGCCAGGAACCATTGTCCCTGTTCTATTGGCAAGGTAATAAAAAAATATTTTTTCCCTTTGTTATCTATTAAGAGCTCTGGTGAAATTCGTTTAAATTTGAGAGAAGTTAAGGCTGCATTTCCAAATATTTTGCTTTTTCTCAAGGCATCAAGCCTTTCTGGCTCAATGTCAAAAAGCGTATTATCAACCATTTCCACTGGACCTAATAGAACTCCGCCATCACGATTAATCATGATAGCGCCTAAGGCATTAAATCCAGACTTAATAATATTTTCAAATGGCATTTTCATAACCAGTACATGAGAAATGGAGCCAGTTTTATCTGTTAAAGGCCTTGCAAAGTAGGCACCAACCCTATTAGTAGTAATTCCTTTACCAAAATAGATATTTGATTTACCGTTGATGGCCTCTTTAAAGTATTTTCTGAATCCCAAATTTTTGCCTATGAAAGAATCTGATGAGGAAGCTATGATGGTCCCAGTTTTGTCCATAATAAAAATAGTAGATGCACCGAGTTCCATTTCGAGTAAGGAAAGCCCTGTCCATCCTTTTTCTCCCAAACTGATTGCATTTTTTACAACTGGATGAGATGCGAGGAGTTTGAGTTCCTTATAACACCTATCTTCAAACTCTATTATTCTTTCTCTAAATATTTTTAATTCGGACCTAGAATTTTTTAAGTACTGACGTTTATAATCTAGAGTGAAATGATTTATGAAATAAAAGGCAATAAAGCCGCTCAATAAAATTAGAAACAAAAATGTATAGAATTGAATATTTAAGTTTTTACTATAAAGGGAGTTGAATACAAAGATTAAGCTCAATAGTAGGATAATTAACTCTATTAGCACGAGAACTCCTGTAAATCTAGGCGCAAAATCAGAGAATAAAAATTCGGCTCCAAGTAATAACAGTAGGATTGCCCCGGTTGCGGCCAAAACCTGTGAGACCCGTCTCTGCTTTGCGTATTTGCGCTGATCACTGAAGAAAAACCATGTTCCACTAATAATGAACAACGATAGAAAAGTAACTGAGGGCAAATTACGGACAATATTTATAAGAGGAAGTATTATAGCTATAAAAATCAATGTCTTATAAATAACAGGAGCTCTTTTCCTTAATAAGAGATGGAGCATAGCAATTACTGCAGGCAACACAGCGCTAATGGAAAAATATGTTTGTGATGGAGGACAATATGGAGCAAATAATCTAATGGCTTTAATAACGCCGTAAGAAACTAGGCTAATAAAAAAAAGCCTTCCCTTATATTGGAAGGCATCCTTTCCCACAAATCTCTTAACGTCGATTAGTAGGGCAGCTAGGAAAAAAGACAGACATATAACAATTATGTTGACAATAGGCAGAAAATGGTCAATCACTGTATGAACCTGTCAACCATCCCCATGACAACAGTTGGAATTTTGATGTTTAATTCTCTATTTCTCTTGAGATTAATGACTATAATTGCCCTTTTGGCATCTCTTATCTTTATTTTTTTTATGTCATACCCTTTAAGGAGCAGGCATGCAAGTTCTCCTGCCTCATAGCCCATGTGATAAAAATCTACACTGACTCCTCCCCAAAACCCTAGGTCTACGAAAGATGCATTTACAGTTAAATCTGGTTTTTTGATTATTGTCGTAAGTATTGGGGCTATTTCATTAATGGTCAAATGTCTATTTGACACATTATCCTTTAGGGATAGTGTAATAGGGAAATAGGCCTTGACCTCATCGTCTTCTTGAATCTCCTTTGCCGCTTTTATTGCTTCTGCTAAGGTGGATACCTTTACAGGAAAGACTATGCCTTCGTAGGACGAACCCTTAATTTCATCAATAATTTGATTTTTTACCATATTCCCAACAGGATCATCAGAATAAAGGATGGCAATTTTGCCAATTTTTTTCTTCATCAAAAGGGAGAAGAATTTGAGTTGTTTTTTGATAAATAATTTTTCATAGACACCAGTTATACGTTTTGTGGGAATTCTGTTTTTATGGAACGAAAAACGCCTATTATATTCTTCAGGTGAAATATTTGTCCCTGTGAATATTAGATATCCATGATTTGATTTAACGTAATAAGGAGCCAATACCTGGAAGGCAAGGTCGTCAATGGCGATTGCCACGTCGGGGTTGAGTTTCTCATGTATAAATTTGGCAATTCTGATTTTCTCTTTTAGCTCATCTTTTTTAAGGGTCTTTGAGTTTAAAAAATAACGTGTAATTTTTGCTTTATTAAGGCCCTCATGTTGCAATGCATCTAGAACTCCCCTATATTGTGGGCCTCCACATGAATCAGTTTCACAATAACTCATTAAAATAAAAATATTTTTGGCATAAGCTGGTTGGCCAAAAATAAAAGAAAATATTAAAAATGACAAAGTAAAATATGAAAGAAAACTAATCATTAAAGTTCTCCTACATTACTTTATTCCTACCTCCATATTTGGCTCGATACAGATTTTCATCAGCCCTTTTGATTAGTTCATTTATGGAGTGTTCATTCTTAACTTCCGCGACCCCAGCACTCAAGGTAATCTTAATAGTCAGTCCAGCAACTTTGAACTCCTTATTTTCCACTTCCCTTCTTATGCGTTCTGCAACGCTTTGAGCATCACTCCTTTTAGTGAAGGGTAATACTACCAATATTTCTTCTCCTCCATATCTTATGGCAATATCACCCTTTCTAAGGCCTTTTTTTATGATTTTTGCGATCTCTTTTAAAATAAAATCTCCAATTAAGTGACCATAAGTATCATTAACCTTTTTAAAGAAGTCAATATCGAAAATAGCTATGGAAAGCGGGTAATTGTGGCGTTTTGCTTTATAAAACTCTTTATCAATTACTGTATTCAAGTAAAATCGGTTAAATAGTCCTGTTAGTCCATCAATAATTGCAATTTTATAGACTTTTTCTTTTTCCTCTTCTGCAGCTAGTATGTTTAATTCTCTTTCTAGGGCTACAGAAAGGGGCACAACAAATCTCTTGAAGACATCTAAGTATGCAGTATCTACGGAATCGAGGTTTTGTCTTAAAAGGGCAATGGCCCCTCCAATAAATCGATGATCTCTAGTTTTTAAAGGAAATATAATTGCGCTTTTATTGCAAAGCCCCCATCTTGGCATTTCTATTTTTTTTTCAAGCGAAATATTTCTTGCTTTTCTCATCATCTCTAAAAGTTGCTCAAATTTTTCTTGCTCTTCCTCCACAAATATTGGGTATGAGGCTTTAGAATTTGTAGAAAATAGAACCAGCTTTTGTCTCTCTGGTTCCAAAGGAGCGACTATCAGAAATTCATCTACTGCAACCAGTTCCTCCATGAGTTTTTTAATGTGCCTTAAGGCATTGATTAACCTTGGATTTAAAGCAAGATTGTCGACTATTCCCTTCAATACCCTGTTGATCTTGGAAAGCTTAAGAATATTGGAGTCACCACCAAATTGGAAGAGTCCGCATTCAAGTTCCTTTAACCGGTTGATCATTGGTTGTATCAATTCTTTTTTAATAATGGAGCCATGTTGGGGGGCGATAAGCTCAGGATTATATCGTTCGATTTGCACCAGGGCATTGTATAAAATTTCTTTGCTTGGAATATAGTGTTCATGAAATACCTTCATTTCCTCAAAATAGTTTTCATCCTGGGCAAATAGGGAAAATGTTTTAGTAAAGCCTCCAAAAAGATCACTGGAAAATAGTGTTTTGGTGGTCTCATCAAATGTGCAAAAAGCACCTGGAAAATGGGCATATGGTGTAAAGATGAACCTCAGTCTTCGACCATTTTTCAAATTTAGTTGCCAGTCATTTTGATCAATTAGCCAGAATGGAGTTTCCCACTGATAATGTTTGAGGAGAGCCTGGGCCCTCCAGTGGGTCACAATGAACTTATCGTTCCTGTTTATGAGTTTTTCAAGGCGGCTGATACAGCTTGTGATATCAGGATCTTGATGATGACATATGAGGTACTTGATATTTTTCAACTGGGTAATCTCTGAAATCTTTTTTATTGTTTCAGAGAAGGTGATTACAGAGCCTGGATCAATTAGGATGGATTCATCCCCATTGTTAATGAGGTAGACGTGGCATTGAAAGGAGTCTTGAGGGATTACACAGCCTACCCAAAAAATATCCTTTGCGATCTCAATTGGTTGAGCATAGCATGGGTCCTGAGTCATATTTTTATTCTTATAACTTTTAGCTGTTAAGTAAAGGGCTTTTATTCTATATTGATTTGCGAAATATTTCTCTTATCGCTAGGATCTTTGCCTTGAGTACTTGGGCTGTATTTAGGTCTTTTATAAATTTTTATTTGTGGATTTACAATAAAAATAATAATCAAGCTACCTAGGATCGAATGATGGTAGCTAAGATTGATTACATGAAAGAAGTTAAGATTCAATCATTAGATAAATTACAATTGTCGTCTATCTTTACCCTGCAATCCAAATCCTTATCTTCAGATAATTGAAAGTAAGTATTGAAATTATATTCACAAAGTTGATTTTTATTGGATCTACAGTCAGATCTACTTGGAAAAACTCTTATGTTGTTCGGACCATTGATTATTTTGGATTTTTTACAATTGCTAGAACTAATCTTTAAATATCTTTTTTTATTTGTTGTTTCAAATTTGGCTTTCCAGCAATATACTTTTGCTGAGTTTAAAATTTGACATTTGTCTTTATCTCCATTACAGAGAATATAGACTTTGCAATCTCCATCTGAATCAGCTGATACCAAATCAATCCTACTAACTGTAGAACTTGCTCGACAATCGCTTTTTTTATACAATCTTATAGTTTGAGGAGCTAACGTAAAACTTTTATTAAATTGTTTTTTTCTTAAGTCTACGCAATCGCGATCAGTCAGCATTGATTCAATGTAATCACCACTGTATGCCGCTTGAATTATCGTCAATGTATACGAATTGCACGCTTGATTTCCGCTGCCATTGTTTCCACTTCCACTTCCGCTGCCCGATCCATTACTATTAGTGCTACCAGAGAATTCATCATTAATAGCAATCGACAAAGTTCTTTCCGTGGTTCTTCCTCTAGCATCCCGGACCTTTATGGTAAATGAATATGTACCTGATTGGGTGGGAGTTCCAGAAATAGTGTTTCCATTCAATGAGAGACCTAGAGGAAGACGAGAACCGCTTTTGATGTGCCATTTGTAGGGCTCTTTACCTCCAGAAGCCCCAAGAACAGCACTGTAAGAATGGTTTACGATCCCATAGTTGAGATACAAAGTTGAAATCACAGGATCATTTGGATTTATTGTTATAGATAGACTTCTTGTGGCCGTTCGGCCTTCAGCATCCTTGACTTGGACTGTGAAGTTAAATGTGCCGTCTTCTATAGGGATCCCTGAGATCGTGCCGTTATTGTCAAGATTCAAGCCTTGCGGAAGATGACCTGAAACAATGGACCAGGAATAGGGAGGCGTTCCATCAGTGGCCTCGAGATGACTTGTAGGATACTGGTATTCTTCCATCCCATAGGGGAGGATCTCTGTGACTATTTTAAAGGGGTTGCATACCATGTCTCTCAATGTATTTATATCGGCATAGCGTACTTCATCGTCATATTCCACTTGTCCCTGCGGGCAGCCGCTGGTCATGGTACCTGGCTGAAGGATTCGAAATACTGCGGATGTACTATTCCCTGTCTGATTACAGTGGTTTTCCCCTTTACTAAATACTATGAATGCTACATTTGATTTTTGGACGCCTTTGTCCAATACTGTCAGATAAGATCCCTTGGTGGTACAAAGATCTGATGAGGTCATACCTGAGGCCACAAAGTAAAGAAAGTCTTCATTGTATGCATCTTTTGTCTTTACTCCAAGGACATTAAGGTTTGCAGGGAGTCTTTTCGTTGACTTTGTATATCCAAGAATTGCATTGTAAACGGTCTTAAGGTCTCCTCTAGTCTCAGAGATTTTATCTTTTTTTATAAGGATTTTTAATAGCCCTGTCCCCATGCCGACAAGAAGACCTATAATCACGAGGACTATTGCCATCTCTATGAGAGTAAAGCCATTTTTTTTGTGCATTTGATTGCTCCTGTTTTTGTTTCAGATCTCTTATAAATTTATTAATGCTCAATTTGTTTATTCAGATAGTTAACCAATCTCAAGTTATATTTGAGGTCCTCATCATCCGGCGAAAGCTTTATGGCAGTTTCAAGAAGATTTTTTGCTTCTTTGTATTTACCCATAAGTATGAGGATGGCGCCTAGATTGTTTGCCACAAGGGGACTATGGGTCTCCTTCCAAAGCCTTCTATAGATATTGACAGAGCCATTGAGGTCTCCACTCATCCTCAATTCTTCTGCTAGCTGAATGAGTTTTAGGGTCTTTTGCGAGGCATATGGATCCTTTATGGTTATTTTTTCTTCTGCTCTTGGGGATAGGCTCTTTTCCCTGTTAGTCTTAGATTGTCCTTCAGCTTTTGTAGTCTTTCCTTTTAAGCTTTGTATTTCGTTTAATAGGTTTTTAAGTTCTAGTTTAGACTTTGTCGTATTCGTTACCTGATTCCCTTTTGGTTTTAAGACCAAATTAGTCTTTGAAATGTTATTAATAGTTATCTTTGGTACTTCACGCTTTAGAGATGAGGAGGGTAACTTATTCTTTTTGTTAAGATGTTTCTCAGATACCTGCTCTATAATCGCACGGGAATTATTCATTTTTTTTGAACTGTTATTTGTATCCACAGTAATGTAATCTAAGATCCAGGTAGATAGAAGATAACCAATTAAGGCTGACATAAGGAGAATGGCTACGGGTAGTCTAAGCCTTTTTATGAGATTCGAAGTATTTTTTAAGGATGGATCTTCACCAATATTTTTCTCTGCGGTCACTACAGGATCATCAAGGGATTTTCCCTGTGCCTCGAGGCGTTTTAGTGTCTCAAAGAGTCTGCTCATGAGTTTATTACTTGTATTAAAAGGATTATCACAAGCTCTACACGTTGACGTCTTTGTTGTTGAAATTTAAAGGCCTTCCCAAGGATTGGGAGTCTGTCAAGTATCGGCAATCCACTAGAGTTTTTAAAATTTTTGTCTTGAATTAACCCTCCGAGTATCACCATCTCTCCAGATCGTACTCTTACCACTGTGGATGCCTCCCTTAGATTAACTACTGGAAAGGCATATCTGTTTCCCCCTTGAAATTCCTTTTCTTCCAATGAAATTATGTCGCTCTTAATTGGAACCATGTGGAGATTCACCATACCTGATTCCTCAATTTCAGGGGTAACTCCAAGGAGGATCCCATCAAAAATTGCGCCTATTTCAACTGTTGGATTAATGTCTGTAGTTCCTCCAGTTGTGCTGGTGGTCTGGATCTCAAAACTCTTTAAATAAGATACCGATCTTCCAACACTAATGAGTGCAGATTGACCATTCAGGACCTTTAGCCGTGGATTTGAAAGTGTTTTGACCTGACCATATTGTTCAAGGGCGTGAAGCACTGTAGTAATGTCGTAGTATTTATTTGTGATGTGTATTCCATAAATTAAGGAATTGTCATTTGTTGCCTTGCTTGTCAGAGTAAAGGTTGCTCCGTTTTGCTGTAGAGCGCTTTTACTGATGGTGCCTTCGAGAGATCTCCAGTCTATGCCCAGTGAATATGAGTCATCTAAATTCACTTCTAGAATTTTGGCTTCGATAAGGACTTGCCTTCTATATTTTTCACGGACGTGTTGGAGATATTCCTTAATTTCATCTACTGCGTGGGGCCTTGCTATTAACATGAGGGTGCCTGTAGAGCGATTTAGAAAAAACTTTCCATCATCTCCAATATGATCAGCTACTACTCCTTCTATTTCCTCATAGATATCGGAGTCTTGAGCCATTTTTCCCCCAGAAAGTTCAAAATTTCCTTTAAGGGGGGTCAGGATGTCGCCACTGCTAATATCTCCACCAGCAGAACCCCCACCTAGTACATCTCCTCCCACATTGAATTTTGATTCCTGGATAGAATTCAAAAAGTCAAGATTGATCACTGCCTTTTCGTATCCGTGTATAAAAATGGTGCCATCCTTTTCCTTCCATGTTAGATCCATTGCCTTGCATACGTAGTCTAGTACTGATCTTAGAGGTCTTTCCTGAAATTCAGCTGTTAGGGTTCGGCCTTCGTTTAGCAGTTCCTCTGCATCTGAATCTATTATGAGATTAAGGCCTGCGGCGTGAGATAGGGCCTGAAGTACCACTCTATAGTCCTCTTCCACAAAAGACATGGTGACTTTTTGAAAATCTAGTGGTGAAAGTTCCTTAAATTTGGGTTTGAGTTCCTGTGAAATAGGCCAAAGGTCATTAATATTTTCGTGAGTTTTGTTTGATGAAATTCTTTTTTCTCCGCTTTCTTTATGAGAGTTGTAGTTATGAGTAGGTGATGGAGGCCTTATTTGTGTTTTCCCCCCTATCCTTGATGACGGAGCACAGCCCTGTAAAACGAGCATAATTATGAATAAGATAAAAAGGTTAATTAGTTTTTGTTTTTGTAACAATAGCTGAATCCCCGTCATCTTTTTTGAATTTGATTGTAAGGATCTCATGGTTTTCTCCAAGCACTCTCACCCTATCATTTAGTATGTTTAGCACCTTGAAGTTAGGTCCGCTTTCGCCTTCTTCATATAGAGTGCCGTTTATCCTGCAAAGCTTTTTAGAACTTCCTATACTGATTATCATTGTAAGTTCAAGTTCCGGTAATTTTTCAGTTTCTTCTTTGACTGTAGTTTTCATCATCTTTTGAGATTCATAGTAAAATGGACTACTCGCCCCTGACGGGATAGTTAAGTGGCTAAATTGTGTCTCTTTTCTCTCTTTTTTCTTTAATTCTAAAAGATTGGATGCATTGAAATACCACCTTGAAACAGAAACTGACCGGTAATTAGGGCTGGAAAGCGTTTGGGCAAAGAATATAGAGGCAAGAGCACCCCAAAAAAGCACGGCTAGTGGTGTGAAAAGGACTATCCAGTCTTTCATGCTAGTTATCTCCGCATGTAGATAATAGGTAGCCTTTAATTTCAAATACTGTCTTAGGCCCAGATGCCCTATTGTCTGTACCCTGGTCAGTTGTCCTGAAATCTTCACTCACGCCATTCATTTTCATATGCTCTAAGAGAAAGATACCGTCTTTGTGATAGACTTTTTTTATGTCTCTGTTTAAAAAGTTCAGATGATGTATGAGTTCACTGAACTTTAAGCTATCAAAAGAGATATCAACTTCTTCCCAGAGCATGGGAGTCTTAAATTGATTGCATGGGAGGAGCCAGGCCTTTATTGCAGAGTAGTCTTCAAGGGATCGATTCAGGCGATAAAGTTCAGAGTCTTTTAATCTGAGATCGGAAATCGCCTTTTTTAAAGAATTATTATCGTTTGAATAATATAAAAAGAAAAAAAATGATACACAAAAAAGGATTACGCAAACAGACTCGATTACAATAGTCTTTAAGGATGGTGTTGGAATCCGCTGCATCACGCCCTATTGCCTTCTCCCTTTTTCCCCTGAAGTGTAATAGTACAACTAAGTTTTCCTTTTCTACTGATCTTATCGTAATCCCAGTTTACATTCTTTACACTATAAATAGATGCAATATTGGAAATTGTCTCTTCAAATCTTGTTCTTGTCTGCATAAATGTGCCTTGTGTCACCAGGACTATATCCATCTTGAGAGGCATATTGAAGAGGCGGTCTATAGGAGAGGTAAATTGGATTGATGATGACTGGGGCATGTACGTAGAAGGTGGAGGGGTGGGCCTTGAAATTGCAGTATTTTCCCTTTTTATCTCAAAGGACAATATCTTGACCTCACTGGGTAGGAAGGATGCAAGTCTCAAAAGTACCTCATGAGGCCGTGGTTGCTCTACGCTTTTTTTGTAGATATCAACATACCTTTCAATAAGGGCCTTTTCTGTATTGCTGGGCAAAATAGCCTCTAATTTTTCTTTTTTTGACGTAACGTTCTTTAAAAGAAAGGTGTATTCTTTATAAAGTTTCTTGTTTTCTCTATAGAGATTAAAGCCTAATATGCCAGTAAAAAGTGCGCTTAAAACAAGTGCGCCTGAGACAAATGAATTAACTCTTCTTATGACATAAGCAGTCTTAAAGATAGAAGGGGTAAAATCGTATTCTTTGAGGGCAAAGTATGCACCAAATGCACCTGGATGTTTGAGGATCAGGGAAGGGTCAGAAATTTCAATGATCTTTTTGAAATCTGGTTCCCAAAATTCTTTATTACCGATCTTTTTAGGACATATCTCTCTGCCTGGGCCAAGGCAAATGGTCTTTTGCACTTGAATATTGTGTAGTCTTTCCACATTTTGACGCACAAGTTCAAAGGTTTGTTCTAGCATGGTGAGGTCAACGCTTCCTGTGACGTCAAGGGGTATAATTTGGCTATAGAGTGGAATTTTTTCCCTGGTTACCAGGATCTCAAGCCCTTTTTCTCTAAAGATGGCTGCCATGACAGGCCCTTTAGTGATAGCTCCTAGGAGCCCTGCAATAGATGATATTTCTGAAAATATGCCTTTAATCCTAATATTTTTATTTTTTAAAGCGATATCAAGGGGAACGGATATATCAGCAGCGGACAGAGAGACTATAGAAAGCCTTTCTTGGCCTTCGGTACTCGAGATCTTCTTAATCCTGTGAACCAGGTTCATCCCCTCTTCTAAAAGGGCCTCTTGTCGAATTCTTTCGTTTATCTGCAGTCTGAGGATTTCTTTTTTTGTCTTTGGAAAATCTGATAACATTATGTGAGAGTTTTTAGATAATATACTCACAAATAGGTCTTCTTTTTTATGACCAGGTTCAAAAAAGTTCTCATGAGAAATTACCTTGAGAGGCCCCTTTCCCTCCTTTGCGATAAAAAAGGACCGCCATTGTCCTTCAAAGGCGTTATATTCAAGTAGCCGCATTTTAATTTTCAAGAATGATAAGATCTTTTCTGATCCAACCATGTTTTTTGTTACCTTTTGCATCAAATACAGTTATCTCCACCCAACTTTCTCTTTCATTGACCACATTAAATCTGTCACCTAAGGCGGCGGTAGTCAGTTGAGGGAACATCCTTCCTGGTCCTTCTCTGACAATAGCTCTTTTTACCCGAATTATGGCTACCTGTGACTTTTTTTCTTCACTGGAGAAGTTGCTCTTAAAAATGTTAAGAATCCCCTTTGGGGAATGAAATATATTTTTTTGAATTATCAGATTTAGTCCCAAAAAAAATAGGGTGAATCCTAAAACAAGACTAAATAGGATAGGCAAATAGGATTTATTGGATTTTTCGGTCAATAGCTCAGGCAAGGTTTCACGTGCGTTCTTTATTATTTCTTTGGTGATCCTTTTACATCGTTTTGATGCAGCTACTAATAGGGCTCGGTCCATAAGTTTATTTATGAGCCTTGGGATCCCTTTAGTATAATTAAAAACGCAGTTTAAAGCCGATGAAGTGATTTCGATATCTCCTCTGCCGGCTTTGTTTAATCTAAAGGTTATGTATTCTTGTGTTTCACTTTTATTTAGGGGTCTAAGGTGTTCGTTTACAGTAATCCTCTGTACCAACTGGCCTAAGCCCTTGGATTTTAGGATATCATTTAATTCCGGTTGTCCTAGGAGAAGGATCTGGAGAAGTTTTTTTTTACCTGTCTCTATATTTGACAGAAGCCGTAACTGTTCAATGGTCTCTATTGGCAGATTTTGGGCCTCATCTATAATAATTACAAGTTCCTTTCCTTCAGCTGCAAGTTCAATAATTGCCTTTTCAAATTTTTTAAATAAAAAGGCTGTTTCACAGTCGTTTTCAACATTGATGTTTATCTCTTCTAAGATTAGTTTAAGGAGCCCACGGGGTGAAACTGTGGGTGCAACCACTACTGCTGTAACCTTGTCTGGCGGGAGTTCATCAATAAACATCCTTAAGAGTAAGGATTTTCCAGTGCCGGCCTCTCCGGTCAGGACTAAGAAACCCTCTCCTCGATTTATTCCAAAGACAAGGACCTCTTTTGCTCGAAGGTGTGGTTTGGCAGGGAAGAAAAAGGAAGGATCAGGCAAGAGCTTAAAGGGATGCTCTCTGAAGCCAAAATAGTTGAGATAATCTAAATGATTACTTGCCTGTTCCATTACTGAATCTTGCCCATGAGTTCATAAATTGGCCCTAGGAGTCCCAGGGCAATAATAACAAATATGAGCCCTGATACCACAATTAAGGCTGGTTCAAGAGTCTTTGCCATAGCATCCACAAGTTTATTTACTTTATCAAGATAAAACCTTGCAAGTATTTGGAGCTGGCCAGGCATATCCCCAGTCTGTTCGCCCACTCCAATCATCCTCAAGATGAATGGTTCAAACAATTTTATCTTTGAAAATGACTCAGTGAGTCCATTTCCATCCATGACATCCATCCTAACCGAATTAATTGCCCTTTTGAGTACCTGATGGCTGACAGATTTTTCCATGATCTCAAGGCTTCTCACAATATCTATCCCCGCCTTGGTAAGGAGAGCCAAGTATTCAAAGAAGAAGGCGAGTTGTGAGGCCTTAAGGACATTTCCCAGAATAGGCATATATGACCACATAAGGTCCCAATAGTATTTGAGGCGATCATTCTTCTTTGAGACAATATAAAGGATTAAAAGGGCAAATACTGACAGGGGGATTACCTGCCAATAGACCTTAAATATGTCAACAGAAACTATGAGTAGCTTTGTGGTTTGGGGAAGATTCTTCATCCCAAGCCCTGTGAATAGAGATAGGATCTGAGGAAGGACATAAAGCATCCAAAATATGAGAGCCCCTGTCATAGCAGTTGCAACAAAGGCTGGATATGTAATGGCCCTTTTTGTATTTGAGATAATCTCCTCAACTCTCTCAATATGTGTTGCGGCATCTTCAAGGGTCCTGTCAAGAGAACCGGTCTCTTCCCCTATGGTGACGAGTACGAGGACAATTTTACCAAACACCCTAGGCTGCTCTTTCATAGCCTCTGAAAGGAGTTGGCCTTCGTCAATCCTCTTTAATATCTTACCCAAAGCCTTTTTGAGAGCAGGGTCACCTGGGCTCTTGTAAAGGTCCTCAATTGCCTGTTTTATTGGCACTCCACCCCTTATAAGGAGGCTCAAGTTTCTGAAAAATTCCGCCAGAATGGGACGTTTTATCTTTTGGGGAATAAAAGAGAGATCAAAAGAAAATTTTTTTTTGTAGTCTAAGAGCGTAAGGCCTCTTTGCCTGAGATCCTGATACAATGCCCCTACTGAAGGGTATTCTCCTTCATCTTTTATCCTTTCACCAGTATTTGTGAGGGCCTCATAGATGTAGTGTGGCATTATCCGATTACCCTCTGGTATTCTTCAATGCTCGTTTCTCCCCTGGTGATTTTTTTTATACCTGCCTGGGCAAAGTCGTAAAAACCTTCCTTACGCGCCTGTGCTTCTATTTCTCCCAGTGGCGCTTCCTGTGCAATGAGTGTAAGGATTGTTTTGGATAAATATAACACCTCTCCAACTACTGTTCTGCCTGAATATCCTGTATTTTGACACTCCGGACATCCTGTTGCTCTATAAAATGTGCCATCTGGCGGCAGATTGAGTTCTTTTAGGAGACCTGGTTCAGGATCATAGGGCTCCTTGCATTTTGGACACAACCTGCGCAAAAGCCGCTGGGCAATTACACCTATTAGAGAAGTAGAGAGTAGATATGGAGAGATCCCAAGGTCAATCAACCTCGCGATGGCTCCTAGGGTAGTATTGGTATGGAGGGTAGACAGCACTAGGTGACCTGTGAGGGCAGCCCTGGTTGCCAGTACTGCCGTTTCCTCATCCCTGATTTCCCCTACCAGTATCACATCTGGGTCTTGCCTCAAAAATGTTCTAATAGCAGATGAAAAGGTATAGCCAGCCCGCTCGTTAACCTGGGTTTGTCTTATCATAAGGAATTCATATTCTATTGGATCTTCTACTGTAATTATGTTTTTCCCTATGGCATCCTGTTCTCTGAGAGCTGCATAGAGGGTGGTTGTCTTACCACTGCCTGTTGGCCCTGTAACAAGGACCATCCCATGGGGTCTGGCAAATAGGGTCCGTATCTTTTTCAGTTGGTCATCTTCAAAACCAAGGTCCACAATGGATAGGACATTTCCCCCTCTTGATGGTAGAAGCCTAAGAACCATATTTTCCCCAAAATTTGTTCGTACAGAAGAGACCCTTATGTCAAAGGAGTCTCCCAGAAATTCGAAGGTCATTCGGCCGTCTTGGGGTTTTCTCTGTTCAGAAATGTCCATTCCAGAACGCACCTTGATATTGGTTATGAGCCTATGATGGATTGATGATGGAAATACATGAGCAGGCCGTAGTACTCCATCAATCCTAAACATGACTCTGGAAGAGACATCGCTTGGGGTAAGGTGGATGTCTGTGGTGCGTTTGCTAACAGCTGACGTCAAAATTAGGTCAACTAGCTGGTTAACATCTATATTAGCGTTTGGATTGGTCCTCAACCTTGTGGTGACCTCTTCAATGGCCTCATCCGCAGGGTGTTCCAAAAGGTGATAGAACCACTCAATGAGTTTTTCAAGCTCATCTCTTGCGCCTATGTGTGGCCTAGGCTGAAGACCAGTAAGCCTAAAGACTATTTCCTGAATTCCCGTATCGTAGGGATCCGAGATTGCAACGTGGATCTCCGCACCGTCAATCCAGAGAGGAAGAATCTTTTTTTGTCTTGCAGCCTGTACAGGCAGACGCTTTAGGCACTCTTGATCAGGGGTAAATGTCCTAAGATCAATAAAAGGGAGACCACTTTGTGCTGCAAGGGCCTTGGAGAGCTCGGTCTCTGTGACAAGGCCAAGGCGTGTAAGACACTCTCCTAGGCGCTCCCCAGTGGCCTTTTGCTCTTGGAGAGCAAATTCAATCTCATTTTCTTCAATAAGCCCGTGCTCCTTAAGGAGCTGGCCAATGGGGAGCGCAGTTTGCGGCATATCGGATATTGTAGCCTAACAACAAATGTATTTTAGAATTTAATATATAGGCTTCCAATACTACCGCTACTCGAAACATATTGTTCATTTGCAATCACTGAGCCCGTATTGTATATACCATCATCAAGTTTCTGATCGATTTCCATTGCTACATCCCAGGGAAGATTATCCAGTTTGAACCAGTGACCTGCAGTACCCCCAGTAGGAGTTGTCCAATAAAAATAGATATTGTCTCCGAAAACGTGATGAGGTGTATCGCCAGAATTTCCACTATAGCTTCCCGTTATTAGACCTGAGAGCCGAAGGTCTTCGAATAGGTAATAACCTTCAGTAGTATCTACCTGCCCATTTCCATTCCCATTGTGTTGATCGCCTTCAGGAATATTAGAAAGATTTTCATCGCCAGGATACATACCATAACGGTCATAAAAAGTTAGAATAGCGGCCCTTAAACCATTTACTTGATTAATGACATTTTTGACCTTAGCTTCTTGAATAAGAGATTGTCCTTTCATAATAGCTCCTACAATTAATCCAATAATGACTAACACTATGGCCATTTCCACAAGGGTAAAGCCACCTTGGTTTTTTAAGGATTTTTTTATTTTCATCATAAGACCTCCTAAACTCAAATAATTTGAAAAAAGATTCTACCTTATATCAGATCGGTTTTTTAAAAATTTTTCTTTAGTTTTTTTAATGAACTCCTTTAATAAATTTTTTTCACAAGATAAAAAATAATAATTTATTTCGAGCATATCAAGAGGTTGATCTTCATAGATCCATATCGATTTTTTTGAATTGTTTTTTTTGGGTACGGATATAAACATTGGATCAAGTTTGTGTTCTTAAATGAAAATTTAAACAGCCTACTTGAAAGGCGCTACTGTGTTGCTGTCCAGACAAAAAGATTTGGACTTAATGTGATTTTGTTTCTAATGCTCATTTTTTGTAGAAAAGTTCCCTTTGTCCATGCTTGCTTTGATTGGTATTATTTATTCAAAAAATCGACTATATTTTTTATAGTTCGGCAAGGCGTTTCGTCTAATCCTATTACTGGATGGAATATACCGGATATAGTGGTAAAGGTTATTGGTAAAATTATCAATTTAACGATAACATAGGAGCACATTAAACGCGTTAAATACGGTAAGACCACTTCATATCTTTCTGTTTTTAGAATAAGTCTTTTTTGAAGTTGCATTTTTCCCAGTGGCTCTTGATTTCAGTCAGAAGACACTGATGTAAGAGTTTGTGTGTTTTTCTCCTTGCGGAAAAAATAATAAAATAATATAACAGCTATGGTCTGAAATCTCTAGAAAAGGAGGTTGTATGCTATTTAAGGGGAAGGCCTGGAAGTTTGGCGAAAATATAGATACAGATGCAATTATCCCCGCACGGTATCTAAATACATCCGATCCTCAAGAACTAGCAAAGCATTGCATGGAGGATGCTGACAGAGAATTTCCAAACAAAGTTCAACCTGGGGACATAATTGTTGCTGGGAAAAATTTTGGCTGTGGTTCATCAAGAGAGCATGCACCCATTGCAATTAAGGCTGCAGGGGTCTCGTGTGTAATTGCCCCAAGTTTTGCAAGGATTTTTTATAGAAACGCATTTAATATGGGGCTCCCTATATTTGAGTGCAGTGAGGCGGCTCGCGAGATAAATGAAGGAGACGAATTGGAAGTCGATGCAGATAATGGAGAGATAAGAAATCTTACAACAGGAAAGACCTATAAAGCCCAGCCCATACCAGCATTTATGCAGGAGCTCATACGAGACGGGGGGCTTATTGCGCATATATTAAAAGGAATGAAGAAAGGTTCTGATGGAAAAATGGCCTGTGATTGTACAGGTTGTAGTGTAAGAGGATAAACAACACGGGAGGTTTAAGATACTATGAAGCAATACAAGATAGCAGTAATACCAGGAGACGGAACAGGACCTGAGGTCGTTCGTGAAGGTGTCAAGGTGCTTGATGCGGCAAAAGAGCGTTTTGGTTTTGATATCGAATACACATGGTTTGACTATGGTGGAGACAGATATTTAAAGACTGGCGAAGTGTTGCCTGAGAATGCGGTAGATAAATTGAAAAAGTACGATGCCATTTATCTCGGCGCAATAGGTCACCCAGATGTAAAACCGGGAATACTTGAAAAAGGAATACTACTGTACCTTCGTTTCGCCTTGGACCAATATATAAATCTCAGGCCCGTTGTGCTCTATCCCGGAGTTGATACCCCACTTAAGGATAAAGGCCCAGAGGATATAGATTTTGTAGTTGTAAGGGAAAACACAGAGGGGCTTTATGCAGGAGCAGGCGGGGTGCTCAAGAAGGGCACTCCTGATGAAGTGGCAATCCAAGAGTCCATCAATACAAGAAAAGGGGTTGAGCGTTGTATACGTTTTGCCTTTGAATATGCTCGTAGGCGCAACAAGAAGAAAAAAGTCACGCTTTGTGGAAAGACTAATGTCCTCACCTATGCATTTGATCTCTGGGAAAGAACCTTCTATGAAGTGGCAAAAGAGTATCCAGATATAGAGACAGACTATGCCCACGTGGATGCCACATGTATGTGGATGGTAAAAAACCCTGAGTGGTTTGACGTGATCGTTACTGATAACATGTTTGGTGATATTATCACAGACTTAGGAGCCATGATTCAGGGAGGCATGGGAATAGCAGCAGGTGGTAACATAAATCCTGAAGGCGTTTCAATGTTTGAGCCCATAGGTGGGTCTGCCCCCAAATATACAGGTAAAAATGTCATCAATCCCCTTGCTGCTATCTGTGCAGGCCAGATGATGCTAGATTACCTTGAAGAAAGAGAGGCAGCCGCGGCCATTGAAAATGCCGTAAAAGAAGTGGTTTCAAAGCACCTGAAGAGCCTGTCTGCTGGTAAGATGGGCTACAGCACCACTGAGGTAGGAGACTTGGTTGCAAAGTACGTAAAAGAAGGGGTGTAGTAACTACTCCCGGCTCTAGTAACAGTCAGTGTTTCATAAAACATTTTTAAGTGAGTGCTTACAGGGCCTTTTGGATGTTTCTTGAACATCGCACATCTCAACACAGAGGAAAAAGAGGGCCTGTGAGCACTTTCGTAGTGTAGACAGGAGGCCAAGAAAAAATGAGTACAGGATTTAGTGTTGCAGTTGCAGGGGCCACAGGCGCTGTTGGCCAGATGATGATAAGGGTTCTTGAAGAGCGGGATTTCCCTGTCAGGGAAATCAAATTTCTCGCCTCAGAACGATCTGTCGGTAAGAAACTAAAATTTAAGGGGGAAGAAATACCTGTACAAAAATTAGACCATGATTCCTTTAAAGGAGTTGAGATTGCCCTCTTTTCCGCTGGTGGCGACAGATCAAAGACCTATGCCCCATCTGCTGCAAAGGCAGGAGCGACTGTAATTGACAACTCAAGTGCCTGGCGAATGGACCCTGATGTGCCACTAATAGTGCCAGAGGTAAATCCCCATGCAGTTAAAGAGGCCTCAAAAAAGGGAATCATTGCAAACCCCAATTGTTCAACTATCCAGATGGTTGTGGTTTTAAAGCCGCTTTACGACTATTCAAAGATCAAGCGCATTGTGGTGTCCACCTATCAGGCAGTGTCTGGTACTGGACTTAAGGCAATTCGTGAGCTTGAGGAACAAGTCTTAATGTGGACGGACAGGAGACGTAGGGAAGGGGAGAATGTAGCGCCCAAGGCCAGTTCTGGGATGTCTTACGGTTATGTAGGCGAGTATGAGTACAATGCATATCCCCATCAGATTGCCTTCAATTGTCTGCCTCACATCGATGTGTTCCAGGAAAATGGATACACAAAAGAAGAGATGAAGATGGTCAACGAGACTAGGAAGATCCTCGAAGACCCTGATATAATGGTTAGTGCAACATGTGTACGAGTGCCTGTCTTCTACAGCCACAGCGAGGCAGTGAATATTGAGTTTGAGAAAAAGGTAGGTGCTGAGAAGGCCAGAGATATTCTATCAAAGGCCTCCGGAGTTAAAGTTGTTGATAATCCAGAAAAATTCCAATATCCCCTGGCATTAGTTGCCGAAGACCAGGACTTAACATTGGTGGGAAGAATTAGGGATGATATTTCCAATCCAAATGGTCTCGATCTATGGATTGTGGCAGACAATATCCGAAAGGGTGCTGCCACCAATGCAGTGCAGATAGCAGAATTATTGGTGTAACTTAAATCCTGCTTTTTCTCTTTTTCACTGCCCTTTGGGATTGCCAATTTTGCTCGGGGCTCGCATCTTGGGCAAACTTGGCAATTGCAGGATTTAGGTGTAAAGACCGCCCCTGCGGTTTACCGCAGGGGAATATAAATTCACTGGTTTGATATTATTTTGGATTTCAAAAGGTATTTCTAATTTAATAAAGGAGGTGCGGTATGGCCACCAGAGACTTTGAGAGGGCGTTAGAGGTTGGTAGACCTCCCAATGTAAAAAGGCTCTTTCCAAATTCTAAGGCTCTTATAGTTAGTGGAAAGGTAATTGATAGGGCCTTGTTAAAAAAGGGTAAGGCCATGACCATTGCTGCAAATGGCAGGAATTACTTTGTTATTAGAGGTGCTCTTCTCGCAGCTCAGAGGGCAAATGCAGCCATAATCATTGAAATTGCAAAGTCTGAGGGAGGGAGAAATGCTTATTGTGCAATAAATTTCTGGAATTTGGCCAGAATTACTGATCAGCTAATGAATGAATTAGGGATAACAGTTCCAGTGGCAATTCATGCAGATCACTATGGGATTAAAAAGAAAGAAGATGTTGAGGCAGCAAAGATAGAAATTCCGTCCATATTCGATGCTGGCATTACCTCAATAGCTATTGATGCCTCTCATATGAATGATGACGAAAATCTCCTTGCCAACATTGAACTATCCCCATATGTGCCCACTTGGGCTGGCTATGAGACAGAAGTTGGAGAGATCAAAGGGAAAGAAGGTTTGAGCACTCCTGAAGAAGCACTCTTTTTAATAAAGGGACTTAATGCTCACAACATATTTCCAGACTGGATTGCATTGAATAATGGTACAACCCATGGCATTCAGGATAGTGATCAGGGTATTCAGGTGGCTCTTACCCAAGAGATCCATAAGGCCCTAGAGCCCTATAAGTTGTCTGGTGCGCAACATGGCACATCAGGTAACAGCTCTGAGAGACTAAAGGAAATAGCACAGAAGACGAATACCACTAAGGCCAATGTGGCTACAGCCCTTCAGATGCTCTCTTGGGGGGTAGAGGTCAATGACTATGGTAATGCTGTATTAAATGAGGACGGGACTCCAAAGAAGATCCCAGGAGAAGGGGTTACTGAAGAGCTTTGGGAGGAGATGCTATCATATGCCAAGGAAAAGGGATTGAAGGGTGGCAATTTTAAAAAGCTGAACCTCCCCTTTGAAAATAAACTTCTAGGCCAGTCTCGTGAAGTGAGAGAGCGCATGGCCAAAAGAGTCGAGGATTTTGTTTATCACCTCTTGACGGATGTATTTAATGCAACGGATACTGCCCAGCTTGCAATAGATCTTATATGCGAGAAGGGAAGTTATGATCTTGGTCCTAAAGCTGAAAGGATTGAGAATCCAGAGGAGTGGACCGAGGAAAAAATTAGGGAAAAGGCAAAGGCCATATCTAGAGACAGAGGACCTGAGGGAGATTTCGATGATTGATTAAACCATTCTTTCGTTGGCCACGCTTATTTGATGGACACGGGAGAATGGGCTTCGGAGTAAGAGGTGCGAATTATAGGTGGGCGGATTGGTGGAATTAGACTGAAATCTCCTAAAGGGAGGGGAACGAGGCCAACTACAGACAGGGTTAGAGAGGCTATTTTTAACCGGCTCGAACATGTGCTCCTGGACAGAGGAGGATTTGAGGGAAAAAAGATTCTAGATCTTTTTTCCGGGACAGGGGCCCTTGGCATAGAGGCCTTGTCAAGGGGCGCAGAGCTTGCTGTTTTTGTTGAATCAAATAGATATGTCTTTGATATTTTAAGAGAAAATTTAAAGATTTCTTCGATGATCGACAGGGCCAAACCCTTTTGTCTGGATCTCATTAAGAGGGACTTTCCTTGGCGAAAGATAAAAAGCCTCGGGCCCTTTGATGTTATTTTCGCAGATCCACCTTATGGAAAAGGTATGTCAACTATGGCACTAAATAGAGTTATGTCCCACGACATATTATCATTTGGCGGGATATTTGTTTTAGAAGAAGAATGGGGTAAGGGACCAAGTGGAGAATCCTTTGGTTTGAGGGATTTAGGAGCACGAAGATACGGAAGAACTGTTGTACATTTGTGGGAAAGGAGAGATGAAAAAGAAGATAGTATATCCAGGGACATTTGATCCAGTAACAAATGGACATCTCGATCTCATTGAGAGGGCTCTGAAGATCTTTGATGAGGTTATTGTTGCCATTGGAGAAAACCCTTTGAAAACTCCAATTTTTTCGGTGGAAGAGCGTTTAGATCTCCTCCGCAATACTGCCGGAAAGGATCCACGAGTCAAGGTCATGAGTTTTGATGGGCTTGTAGTAGATTTTGCAAAAAAAATCGGTGCCTGTGCTATCTTGAGGGGGCTTAGGGCAGTGTCTGACTTTGATTCTGAACTTCAAAGGGCCCTCATGAATAGAAAGCTTTCTCGCGATATAGAGACAGTATTTTTGATGACTGGTTTTAGATGGATCTTTATAAGTTCAACTATTGTAAAAGAGGCAGCAAAATTTGGTGGCGATCTGAGCGGACTTGTACCAAAGCTCGTTGAAGAGAGGCTTAAAGAGAAGTTTCAAAGATAACTCACAGGATTCCGTACCTGTCTCGTCGTACGAATCTTGTACCTCCTGGATATATTTGGCAGCCTTTGGGCCTACACAGAGAAGTCTAAGGTACAATTTGAGGTGCTGGCTATTGGCACCCCTTTGATTGATTACACGTTTCGTCAAATATCTCTGCGCTGAAAATCAATATTTTGGTATCAGGGTCTTTCCAGCAACCAGGATATAAGCCCGCTTTTATACACGTCTGGTCAAGAAATTGGATTCTATCCCAGCCGTACTCTACTGCCACCTGTGGCAACAGTACCCCTCCATAAGGTCCTTTAATAATGTAAATACCATGGGTGCCCACCTCTATCTCCTCTATAGAACTGATTTCCTTTAAAGGAGATAGGACCGAGATCTCTATTTCTATTGCTTTAAATTCATCTGGGCTTAGGGGTTTGAATCTAGGGTCATGAAACGCAGCCTGTATAGCCATGTCTGACACTACCTCGATAAGGGGCTTGTTGGTAACGAAGGTGCCAATGCAGCCTCTGAGGCTACCTTTGATTTTTAATGTTACAAATGCCCCTCGAGGCTCAAGAAGTTCCTTGTCTGTAATGGCAGGTAGCATTAATGGGCTATCAAAGAGTTCAGATGCAATGGAATCCCTTGCAATTTTTATTAATAATTTTTTTTGCTCAGTTTTTAACATGATACACCTCGAAAATACTAATAACAGGTAGAAGGCAGAAGGTAGAAGGAAGAAGTTAAAAAAGTTTTTTCCTTCAACTCAACACTCAAAACTCAACATCTTTAAAATGCTTCTCCCTTCTTCCTTCTCTCTAATTAAATCACAGTCGCCAGTGTACTATGCCTGTGCCTTTAAAAGTATGTAAAGGTATTACTGATTTTACATCCATTATTACTCCTTTGTTTTTCTTTTTAAAAGAATCCACTATTTCATTAAGCATAGAAACATATTCTTTATGAGGGACTGCTAATATAAGTGCATCGACATCTAATGGGACTTCTGTTTCAGGTTCTATAGAGAAGACTTCCTTTATTTCCTCTTTGGCTGCAAGTGGATCGTGGATCTTCGGTACTATTCCATAATCCCTTATTTCATTTACTATGTCTACTACCCTGGTATTCCTAATATCAGGACAATTTTCTTTAAATGTGACCCCAAGCACTGCAACTTTTGCCTGTTCAACTGGGATTCGTTGTCTTAAAAGCTCTTTTATAGTCCTTTGAGCAACGTATATGCCCATAGAATCATTGATTCTTCTGCCTGCGAGTATGACTTCTGGATGGTAACCAATTCGTTTTGCGAGGTGGGTTAGATAGTAGGGGTCGACCCCAATACAGTGGCCCCCAACAAGGCCTGGTCTAAAAGGCAAGAAGTTCCATTTTGTCCCTGCCGCTTTAAGTACCTCTAGGGTATCGATACCAAGTCTGTTGAATATGAGAGCTAGTTCATTCATTAGGGCAATATTGAGATCCCTTTGAGTATTCTCAATAACTTTTGCTGCCTCAGCAACCTTTATGCTTGGGGCCCTATAAACTCCGGCCTCTACCACCATTTCATAAGTGTTGGCTACAAATTCTAGTGTCTGGGGGTCTTGGGCTGACACAACCTTTACGATCTTTTCAAGGGTATGGTCAGGGTCACCTGGATTGATTCGTTCTGGAGAATAGCCTACCTTAAAATCTGTTCCGCATTTTAGCCCTGAATATTTCTCTAAAATAGGAACGCAAAATTCTTCTGTGACCCCTGGATAGACTGTGGATTCATAGACAACTACTGTCCCCTTCGACAAATTTTTGCCTGTAATGATGGATGCCCCTTCAAGATAGCTGAGGTCAGGGGCCTTACTTTCATCGATAGGAGTTGGTACAGCTATAATGATCATTTCAACGCCGTTGAGCAGTGACGCATCGTTAGTAAATTTCACTAGTTGACTTGCCTTAAAATCTGCCTGAGTAATTAGCCCTGCAGGGTCAACTCCATTTTTGTAACTTTCAATCTTTCTTTTATCTACATCAAAGCCAATAGTTCTAACCTTTGTGCCGAAGGCAAGGGCCAGTGGAAGACCAACATAGCCAAGACCAACAATACCCACTGATTTTGCTTGCATAATACCTACTCCTTGAATTATTTTTTATTTACCTGATAATTTTGAACAGAACAGCTTGAGATAACCAAGCTTAAACTCTGATTAGGCAGCTTGCAAGTTTGCCAAAGATCGAAGCCAAAGAGGAGCCTATAAACGTTCATGTGCCAATTAGCACAGCTCGTAGGATGAAACGGGAAAAGATGGAGAAGGGAGAAGAAAATTCAAGATTCAAAATTCAAGATTTCAGGACCGATCCCAGTTGGCCGCAGGGCTTTGGTGTGGGCAGTGCTTGCTTCTACCTTCTTCCTTCTACCTTATGTAAAGAGCGAGAAGTACGTATTGTCCATGGGAAATCATTATATCTTTAATTAGTATTTTTAGCTATGACAACGATCTACACATATATACATGGGATGTTGCCAATCAAGAATTTACTATTATTTGCATTTATAGCTGTTTTATCCTGGCTCAGTATATGGATTACCAAGAAATTCATTGTCCGAAGCCTCCACTTTTGGATAAAAAAGACAAAGACAGATATTGATGACGTTCTTGTACAGCATGGAGTTTTAGACACTTTAATATATCTTGCTCCGGCTCTTGTCATCTATTATGGGTCCCATTTATTTCCAAATGTGTCCCCTATGATTCAGCGCGTAGTGAGTGCGTACTGTTTTTTCATATTAATTCTCGTCATTGATAGGGTGTTGTCTGCGGCTCTTTCCATTTATGAGCGATATCCAATATCAAGAAAGAGACCAATTAAAGGCTATATCCAGATAATAAAGATATTCTTTTATGTAATGGGGACTGTGCTCATAGTATGTGTACTAATTGATCAGTCTCCATGGGCTATTTTGAGTGGAATAGGCGCCCTAACTGCAGTACTACTTCTAGTATTTAGGGATACCATACTTTCCTTTGTTGCCAGCATTCAGATTGTAACCAATGATCTCATCCATGTAGGAGATTGGATTGAAATGCCTCAATATGGGGCAGACGGTGAGGTTATTGAACTAGCCCTTCATACAGTAAAGGTCCAAAACTGGGATAAAACTATAACAACAATCCCTACTTACAAACTCATCCAGGATTCTTTTAAAAATTGGCGGGGTATGGAAGAATCTGGTGGGCGGAGGATAAAGCGATCAATATTGATTGATCAGTTGAGTATACGATTTTTAGAAGATGAAGAAATAGAACGATTAAAGAAGATTAAGATATTAAGGCCATATCTGGAGCAAAAGGAAAGAGAACTGAGAGAATACAATTCGGCCCATGGTATTTCGGAGACGGACAGCCCTGTTAACGGTAGAAGGCTCACAAACATAGGTACTTTTAGGGCCTATTGTGTTGCCTACCTTAAAGAACATCCTCTTATAAGAAAGGATATGACTTTTTTAGTCAGACAACTGCCTCCATCCCCACAGGGGCTACCATTGGAGATATACGTTTTTTCCGCTGATACAAGATGGGCGAATTATGAGGCAATTCAGGCAGACATATTTGACCACCTCTTGTCTGCAATCTCAGAGTTTGATCTTCGAGTGTTTCAATATCCATCAGGACATGATTTATTAATTACTAGAACAATAACGAAATAGTTTTTGACTAAGTATTTCCTTGATAGCTCTAGTCAAATCGTGGACTGAAAATGGCTTTTTCAAAAACATGGTCAATTCTGGATCGAGATCCACGTCCATGGCAATATCTATAGGATAGCCTGATATAATTATTCCAGGAAGTTCAGGATAAAATGCCCTTGCCTCTTTTAATAGTCTTTTGCCGTCCATTCCGAGGAGTGCAAGGTCTGCTATCAGTAGATCAGGTTCATATTCGCTATATCGAAGAATGTTGATAGCCTCTTCCCCTAATCTTGTCTTGATTACCCTTGCCCCCAGGGATTCTAAATGACCGGCTAGAGTTTCTCTTATCATGTCTTCATCTTCAACAAGTAAAATAGTCAGATTGGAAAAATCCTTGGGCTGGGGATTAAATAATACCTTCTCTCCATCCGGATTAGGTAAAATATCCATATCTTCATGGATAGCCGGCACATAGAAATACACAGAAGTTCCGTATCCAACTGAACTCTCTATAAAAACCTTTCCTCCAAGTTGTTTCGCGATTCCGTGGACAAGAAATAGTCCAAGCCCTTTTCCTTCTCCAAAAGGCTTAGTGGTGAAAAATGGTTCAAAGGCTCGCTCAAGTACCTCTCTACTCATACCACAGCCAAAATCTCTGATTTTAAAATAACAATATTCTCCAGGAGTGAGTTGGAGTCTGTCGGCTTCGTCCTGGAAGAATTGTTTTTTTCCTGTCTCGATAATTATAGAGCCTCCATTAGGCATGGAGTCTTTTGCATTTGATAAAATATTTATAAGTGCCTGACAAAGTAAGTCTTTATCTGCGAGAGCGACCAGCTTTTCAGAAGGAGTTTCAATTGAAACTTTTATGCCATCTTCTTCCCAGCCTTTGAGCAGTGCTACCACTTCATTTGCAACTGTATTTAAGTTAATTGGACCCAAAGCTATAGGAGCCTTTTTGCTAAAAGCAAGGAGATTGCGGGTGATTTTAGAGGCCCTTTTAGCGGTTTTTTGAATAGCCATCACCTTTTTTCTTAATTGAGCTTCCTCGGATATATCCATCAAAAGGAGTTCACATTGGCCAAGAATTGCCATGAGAAGATTGTTAAATTCATGTGCAATACCACCGGCTAACCTTCCTATGGCCTCCATTTTTTGCGCAGTCCGTAGCTGAGATTCCAGTTTTCTTCTTTCCGTAATGTCAACCCCTGTACAAACTATGGCATCGACAGCATTGTTGTCATCTATAAGTGAAGTCAGGGTCCAAGAGACATTGATAATGGCCCCATTTTTTGTTTCACAATTTATTTCGATTGGGCCTGCTTTATCAAACGTTAGGGCAACACTAAATGCCTTTTGCATGGCGGCCTTATCACTTTTTTGAATAAGTACTTCCCAGATTTTCTTGCCCACTAGTTCTGATTCACTTCTTTTCGTAATCTCAGCTACTACTCGATTTATTTTCTGTATATTACCAGATGAGTCTGCGATAACTAAAAGGATATTAGCGCTTTCGAGAGCTGCATTGGTAAAGTCCCGTTCTTTTCGAAGGGATAATTCAAGCCCCCTTCTTTCTTCCATGTTTTCGACTAAGGCAATTGCGGCGATGACCCTTTCGTTATCATCTTTAATGGGAATCCCTGTTGCTGATATGTATACCTGTTCTCTAGAAATAGTGGATGTGTATGGGCCGGTATATTTGGGAAATTCACCCCTTAAAGTGCGTTTGAGCATTCCCCTGAGAATTGGATTGTACGAGGATAAGGCATTGAACCCGATGAGTTGGTCTCGTTTAACCTTTAAAAGATCAGCAAGATATTGGTTACAGTCAACAATTTTTCCTGTCCTATCGAAACATCCTATGCCTATTGGGGAGTGTTCAAAGATCATTCGATACCTTTCATAAGAGTTGATTAGGGCAAGTTCTGCCTCCTTTTTGCAAGTTACATCCTCTATAACTCCAAATAAAAAATCATCTCCATGTGAGGTATTCATTAGCGATCCACTCCAATGGGTCCATCTAAAGCCACCCTTATCATTTAATAATCGAAATGTTATATCTAACGGTTTGCTTTTTAAGAAAAAATTTTTGAGGTGTTTTATAGCATAGGTTCTATCTTCTGGATGGACATAGTTATAAATTAATTTGGTATCTAGATAAAATTCCTTTTGATGCCGTCCGGTCCATTCTTGGATTTTGGGAGAAATATAAGTAAGGATTGCTGTCTCAGGACCATGAACAGCTGTGAATGCAATAATTGGTATGTATTTCAAGATTTCTCGATGATTAGAATCCTTTATCGTTAAAAGGAGCAATTCTTTCGGTGGGTTTAGCCATTGTAGTTCAAATGTCAGGAAAAATTTTCCAGGCAACTGGCATTCATGGGGCACACATATTGTGATATTTCTAGGAAGGTCTCTGAGGTCGTTTTTTAACAAAAAATGTTCTATTTTTGGGAAAAGAGGGCCTAGATATTCCTTAATGTTTGCAGGTAGCGTTAAGCCTTTTGTGCCACAAATTGTACAAAATAGATTGTTAGTATAAATTACCTTATCAGCTTGTAGAACTGCGGCTGGTAAGCTTAGAGAATCAATTATATTAGACCATTGAGATAATGCTTCCATAGGGGACCGATCGACCAACATCAATTTTTATCTTTACTATCATAAAAAGAAAAAAAGTGCAATGAATAGATAAAAATGAGTTACAAAGATTAAATTTCCCTTTTTCTCCCCAAAAAACTGGGAGGAATTGAAGATATTTCGATTTTATTTAGTTGAAAAATATTATATTTATACTACATAGATCCCTTTAAAGGAGTAGAAAATGCGTATTTTACAGGAACTTGGGGCTCGATTCTTGAGTTTTATTGATGACCTTGGGGGAATGGCAATATTTTTTCTTATAGGTTTTACCAAGGCACTTACACCCCCGTTCCAGTTACAGAAGATTGTTAGTCAGTTGTATTTTATAGGTTCTAAGTCCCTTTTAATCATTTTCTTAGTGGGACTTTTTACGGGTATGGTCCTAGGACTTCAGGGATATTATACTTTGGTAAAATTTGGTTCAGAGGGACTTTTGGGTGCTGCTGTGGCCCTTTCGCTGATCCGAGAACTAGGACCAGCCTTAACGGCAATAATGGTAATAGGTAGAGCAGGCTCCTCAATGGCTGCTGAGATTGGTATAATGCGAATTTCTGAACAAATAGACGCTCTTGAGACTATGGATATAGACCCAATACGTTTTTTGTTTTCACCAAAACTGGTGGCCTCTATCATAAGTTTTCCAATCTTAACCGCTTTTTTTGACGTGATAGGAATAATTGGAGGTTATCTTACAGGTGTAGTCCTACTTGGGATAAACCGAGGAATATATTTTTATCGCATAGAAAATGCGGTTGAGTTGCAGGATGTGACTGGAGGTTTTATTAAGGCATTGGTATTTGGTGCCTTGGTTGCTGTGATTTGCTGTTACCAGGGATTTTATATGCATAAGAGACCAGGAGGATTTGGAGCAAAAGGAGTGAGCCTTGCAACCACTTCTTCTGTGGTAATATCTTGTGTGGTCGTGTTGATTGCGGATTATGTCTTAACCTCATTTTTACTTTAACCTAAGTCCTGTACGACAAAAGGGGGCAAAAATGAATTTTATATATTTTAACAGCCAGTTGCATGACTGTAAGCCAGTAAATAAAATTGACTTTTTCAGTGAATTGAACAGGCTATATTTTTTGCCCCCTTTTGATGCCTTTCGAGATAGGCGATTTTGCTCAGGTCTCTTCGTTGGCGGGGGCTTGAAGTACCTAAGAACGTTTGCCCCCTTCCGCCTTATTTTTTGGGTAAACTCGCCCATTGTAGGATTTAAGATTAAGAGTTAACGATGGCACAAAAAACACCGTTAATCGAATTTGTGGATGTGAAAAAGGCCTTTGGAGAAAAGGTTGTTTTAGATGGGGTATCATGCGCCTTTTATGAGGGTGAGATAACTACGATTATTGGTAAAAGTGGAGTAGGTAAAAGCGTTTTTTTGAAGCATATCGTGGGACTTTTAAAGCCTGATTCAGGCCAGATAAGAGTTAGGGGAGTGCCCTTATCAAAGATGGATCGTGAATCATTAAAGGCCTTTAAAAAAAGCATCAGCTACATGTTTCAAAGTAATGCCCTTTTTGATTCTATGACGATCTATGAAAATATAGCCTTGCCCTTAGTTGAAAGGAGGCAACTGACTAAGGCACAGATCGACGAAAAGGTACGCTCTAAGGTAGAGCAACTGGAATTGGGAGACGTGCTCAGCAAATATCCATCCCAGATTTCTGGAGGAATGCAAAAGAGGGTGGCCCTTGCTAGGGCATTAATAACAGATCCTAAGATAGTCCTTTTTGATGAACCTACAGCTGGCCTTGATCCACTTAGAAAAAATGCGGTTTTCAGTATGGTACATCATTATCAGAAGAGTTTTGGATTTACGGGTATTATTGTAAGCCACGATATCCCAGATGTGTTTTATATATCGGACAGAGTAGCTATTTTAGAAGGTGGGAAGATTATATTTCAGGGGTCTCCAATGGCATTGGAGCAAAGCCCAGATCCTACTGTAAAATTATTTATTGGTGGGGAAATGGGACTTATCGATGAATTAACTGGCCTCCTTACCCGAGCAGAGATGGAGTATAGAGTGAGGCATGAAATGGTTTTAAGGGAGGCTAGGGGAGTGCCTATGAAAATGGGGCTTTTTTCAGTGGGAAACCTTGAAGAGATTGATGAACACGTGGGACATATTGCAAGTCATAAGATATTTCAGTGTCTTGCCGGAGAACTTATTGAATTTTTTGGAAAAAATGTGGTTGCAGGCAGGTGCGGTCCCAGTGAAATATTAGTTTTATTTCCAATAACTGGAAATAAGTTCAGCGAAGGTTTTCTCAAGGAACTTTCGCAAAGGCTTAAGAAAAAGCCATTTTTGCAAAAAAATACCTACTCAAGAGTATGTAGAGATTTCAATATCCGAGGAGCTGTACGGGAATTCAGAGGAAAAAAATCGTTTGAGGAGATTATATGCAACCTCAGGGAGAGTCTAAAGGATATTGCTGCATTAAGGTGTAATAGGGAGAGCAATAATGAATAGATATAAAATAGAGACAGCAGTAGGGCTATTTGTTTTTATTGGAATAGTTTGCATTGCATACCTTACAATCAAACTTGGTAAGATGGAATTGATTGGATCGAATTATTATATTGTTTATGCCCAGTTTGATTCGGTTTCTGGTCTAAAGAAAGATAGTAACGTTGAAATAGCAGGGGTCCCCGTAGGGAGGGTATCTTCTATTAAGCTGGATCCGAAAGAGAAGATAGCAATTGTGGGGCTAAAAATTGCAAAAGACATCAAACTCGAGGATGATTGCATTGCCTCAATTAAAACCCGAGGCCTTATTGGAGATAAATTTGTAAAGATTATTCCTGGCGGTTCCGATACTTTTTTAAAACCAGGAGATACCATTGTAGATACTGAATCGGCTGTGGATATAGAGGACCTTATTGGAAAGTATGTTTTTGGAAATGTAGATAATACTAATGATAAGGAGTTACAATGAAAAGAAACAGCGTTATTTTACCAATAATATTACTAACAGTTGCATTAAATTTTGGAATAGCCTTTGCTAATAACTCTTTTAAGGGGCCTCAACAAGTCGTACAAACTGCTATCGATTCTGTAATAGAGACCCTCAAAAAGTATCCGTGTATAAACAAAGCAGATGCAAATTGTAAGAAACAAAAGGATAGAATCCATGAAATTGCGGGAAAATTTATAGATTTTGATCAGGTTGGAAAATTGGCATTAGGCCGTTTTAGGCGGCACTTTTCAAAGGAAGAATGGCAAGAATTTAAGATACTATTTCGAGAGTTACTAGAGAATACATATATGAAACGTCTTCAGGAATATTCTGGAGAAAAGATTGTCTTTGAAAGTGTAAGGCGACTTTCCGAAGTTAAGGCCCAGGTTGACACCAAGGTTATATCCAGCACAAAATCTATTCCTGTATCCTACAGACTTGTGAAAAGGGATGGTTGTTGGAAGGTCTATGACATCCTAGTAGAAGGTGTCAGCCTTCTAAAAAATTACAGACAGCAATTTACAAGTATTTTGCGTTCCAAGAAGCCTGCTTATTTAAACAAACTTCTTGAACGCAAAGTGGCTTCCCTTGAAAAGGGAGATGGAGGTGAGTAATGAGGAAGTTTGTTGTATTTGTTGGATTATTTTTTTTATCCCTGGGACAAGTTGTGAATTCTGTAGCTGGAACTGTTGAAACTGGTATTTATAATGACGTGGACTCTGAAGGATTTGAGGAATATGAAGGAGATCAGATTGAGCAAATAAGTGATCCGTTAGAAGGATTTAATAGAGCTGTTTTTACCTTTAATGATAGACTCTACTTTTGGGTGTTAAAGCCAGTTTCAGTTGGCTATGGCAAAGTAGTTCCTGAGATTGTGAGGCGTGGAGTCAAGAATTTCTTTTATAATTTGAATTATCCAATGAGATTTGTGGGAGCTGTCACCCAGTTGAAGGCAAAAAAGGCAGCTATGGAGACATTTAGATTCTTGACGAATACTGTCTTTGGTCTTGGAGGGCTAATAGATTATTCTGGTGTGTTTCCCGATTTCAAAGTATCTGAAGAAGATACTGGACAGACCCTTGGATACTATGGTGTTGGAAATGGAATTTATATTGTATGGCCATTCCTCGGGCCAATGAGCCTTAGAGATACTCTTGGATTCTCAATAGATTATTTCTTGCAACCAGTAAGTTATATAAACCCAATTTACTTGTCATTCGGTGTTCGTTCCTATGAGGTTGTAAATAAGACTAGTTTTGAGATTGGTGACTATGAGGCAATTAAAAAGTCTTCTTTAGATCCCTATATTGCAATTAGAGATGCCTATTTACAGTACAGGGCCTCTCAAGTTGCGAAATAGGGTTCTTGGTCGTAATGTCGCAGCTATAGACACCTCTGACGGAGACATAGACATTTTCCACTCTGGCATATGCCAGAGTGGGAAAATATTTTAATGGTCTTCGTAGGCCTGGGTCAGGCTATTGAGATTAGTTCGAAATTTGGACCTGCAAGGGGCTCAAAATTTTAATGAATCTCTTAAGTTATCACGAAGTTGAAGCAAATAGTACCGTCTGCACTCCTTCCGCATCATAAATTTTTGGCAAAATTGCGAACTGCATAATTTGGGATTATTAGATAAAATTATAATTTGTTCTTGGATTTATGAAACTCCAAGGGGTATGATGTATTTTGAACTAGATGGGTTCTCTGGAGTACTGGTGTAAAATATGTTGATATTTCAACTTGATTCATTATCATTTAAAAAAAGTAGGTAGGGGGACGGGTAATGAAGGTCATTCAGATTAGAGAAAAGGCCAAGGCTCTTAAGGTGAAAAATTATTCTCGAATGAGAAAAGTTGACCTTATTAGGGCAGTCCAGCTTGCAGAAGGTAATACTGATTGTTTTAAAAGGATCAATGAATGTGGACAAATGGATTGCCTATGGCGTAGTGACTGCCAGGAAGACAACACTTAAATAGTTTTTTCGTCTTCTTTGGTCTTTGGCAAGAGATTGATTAGTGCCTACAATTTAAATGGGCTATTGGGGTCATTCTCATATCGAATTTCATCCACTGGACCTCTTTTGCCTTCACCTGCATATAGCTTGTTAGGAGCATTGAAAACAAGGCCAGGGCCGGGGCCTATTGATTTATAACCGTGAACCACCCCTGGCGGTACGATTATCATCTTAGGAGAGTCTTGGCCTGCAAAGATTATCTGTCTGGTCATGTATGTTTCTGAGTGAGATCTATTGTCCCAAAGCACCACCTTGAAATTTCCGGGTCCTATAAAGCAAAAGATATCAGTCTGTTCTTTATGTGCATGTGGCCCCCTTGTAATCCCAGGATTTGTCATGGAGGCATAGGCCATCTGGGGATGAATTTCGTAATAGAGCTCGTCATGTCTATAAAGCTCACAGAGCCATCCCCTCTCATCTAAAAATTTTTTTAGATCTCTTACTATTACTCCATCTATAATTCCGTCAATAAAACTGTTCTTCTCCATTTCTTATACCTCTACTAGTGAGTGATCTCCGATCATTAGTTGCAGGGCTGATACTAGACCTGCTGCCTTTTTTACTTTTGCGTGGCGTCCTATCAAGCTATCTTCAAGACGCTCTATATTTTCTACTATAGCATTTGAAAGGATAACAGTGTGTTGGACTACTGACCGTATTATTGAACTATTAGGTCCTATGCTTGTAAATGGCCCGATGAAAGAATCTTTTATGATAGTCCCCCGGCCTATTACACATGGCCCTCTGACAACACTATTTTCGATAATAGCATCCTCTTCAAGGCGGACGCGACCTTCTACAGTGCTTTTGGTATCAATTTTACCCTTGATTTCCCTTTTGATGTAGTCATCTAGAACCACTCTGTTTGCCTTTAGAAAATCATCTTTTTTCCCGGTATCCAACCACCATCCTTCCAGGATTTTTCCTTCTACCCTTTTACCTTTATTGATAAGCACCTGTATTGCATCTGTAATTTCAAGTTCACCTCGCCAGGAAGGCCGTATCGAGTTTATGGCGTCATGAATTGCTGGAGAAAAGAGATATACTCCAACAAGTGCGAGATTCGATGGAGGCACCTTTGGTTTTTCCACAAGTTTTTCAATAGTGCCATCGTTTCCCAGCATTGCTACACCGAAACGTGTAGGGTCATGGACCTCTTTTAAAAAAATTAGGGCATCAGGACTTGTTTTATTAAACACCTCCAGGGCATCTGTTAGGCCTGTGCCTAAAAGATTGTCTCCTAAATACATTACAAAGGGGCTATCTTCTAAAAATGACCTTGCTGTTTTTACTGCATGGGCAAGGCCAAGTGGTTGTTCTTGCAAAATGAACTCGATGTTTACACCCCATTTTCCACCGTTTCCAAGATATTGCCTGACTTCATCTTGCGTCTCAGGGGCGACAATGACACCAACTTCACGAATACCTGCCTCGCTGATGTGGTTCATTACATAACCGAGAATCGGCTGATTGGCTACAGGTACCAATTGTTTTGCCATGGTATGGGTAAGGGGTCTAAGTCTTGTCCCCCTGCCACCACTAAGAACCAGCGCCTTCAATAGTGATTCCCTCCTTCTCAAGGCATTCTTTTAACAAAATCAGCCTTTGTTCCCACGAATTCATATTGGCTCGAAATTCAACAATTCTCTCATCACTGTCGCCCAGAGGTGGAAAGCTGATTTCAATTTCAAGGGGTGCAAGATCCTGCCTTGCTGATTCTTCTAAAAACTCTGCCCATTCGAGCATTACTAGATATGTCCCCTGATCAATATAATCATAAAGGCCTGTTTCTACGAGATCTCCTCCCTCTCCTATCCTATAGAGATCTCCATGTACAATAGGCATATCAGCACCATCATATTGGTGTAAAATGGAAAAAGTCGGGCTCGTAACAAGCCTTTTATCTACTCCAAGATTGCTCAGTGTCTCCCTAATAAGGGTGGTTTTACCTGCTCCAAGATCCCCTGTAAAAAGGATTAAATCTCCTTTTTTTAGGAGTTTTGAAATGCACTTTCCTAGAGCGCGCGTTTGGGATAGGTTTTTTACCAAAACTGTCAGTCTCATAGTCTTATTGGATCAGCCTCTTTTTCATTAGTTTTGCTGCAATAATAATACTGGCCAAGGAGTATGTTGATAGCACTATGATATCTGAGATCTTAATAAGGTTTGGAGATCCGTAACAGAGTTTTCTGGAGATCTCTACTGCCCCTGAAAGGGGAAGAAGTTTTATCACGAGCTTAGCCCACATGCCAAGTGTTTCAACTGGGAAAAAGATACCTGAAAAGAGAAAAAGAGGCGTGATTAAAAGCGAGGTGAAGTAGTTAAAAAATTCATAGTTTGTTGCCAAGGCAGTCATAATTAGTCCTGTTGATGAAAAGATGATGCCTTCAAGGAAGAGGACGGGGACAATAAAAATGGTCCACCATGACGGTATAATGCCAAAAAGTGGTATTGCCATTAACATGATGAGCCCTGAAATAAGGCCCTTTGTGGCCCCCCAAACTATTTCTCCTAATGTAAGATCCAAAACGTTTACAGGAGTCATGAGGATGGCATGAAAGGTCTTTTGGGTTGATAGTCGCGTGTACGAGCCATAAGTTGCCTCAAATGCGGCACTATACATAACTGAAGAGGCAATTAGCCCAGGTGCAATAAATTGTAGATACGTCATGCCCTCAATTTCAGGGACATTTCGGCCCAGACCATAGCCCATGGCAAGTAGAAAGAGAAATGGCTGCCCCAGGTTACCTATGAGGCTTGCCTGAATATGCTTTTTCCATACCCAGAAGTTTCTTAGCCAGACCTTTGTGAATAACAGCGATTTCATCCTTCTACGAACTTTCTGCCAGTATAGCGCAAAAATAGATCCTCCAAATTTGCTGGTCTTTTGATGACGTGGCTGAATCTAAGACTAAGGCGTTCAGCTTCTGGGCAAGGCCCTTTTGTGTAAATGTACAGTCTTGTTCCGTGAATTTCAAAGGTGCAGTTACACCCACTGAGTTCTTTCTGTAAGATGGTGAGGTCAAAATCATCGCGTTCCACCTCAAATACGCTATCGCCAACGTGCTCTGCGATTAGAGCTTGTGGTTCTCCTTCAATGAGCTTTTTGCCTTGTTCCATGATTATCACGTGATCCGCCAACCGTGAAACCTCTTCCATATAATGACTTGTAAGGAGCATGGTGGTGCCCTCACGTTTCAAAATGTCTAGCCTATCCCAGATTAGGTGTCTTGCCTGTGGGTCAAGTCCTATAGTGGGTTCATCCAATATGAGGAGTAGTGGTTCGTTTATGAGGGCCCTTGCAATAATAAGACGCCTTCTCTGGCCACCTGAAAGGTTCTGAATAATTTCGTTATGCCTAGACTCTAGAGCAAAGAATCTCAGGAGTTCTTTTGCACGCTTTAGGGCAAGGTGTCGTGGAATGCGAAAATAAGAGGCATAGATAATCAAGTTTTCGAGTACTGTTAGATCAGGGTCCAAATTATCTGATTGTGGAGCAACGCCTATCTTCTGTTTTATTGTACTTAAATGGTTTGAAAGTGATTGCCCAAAGATTGTTATCTTGCCCTTTGTTGGTATAACCAATCCCAAGATCATATTTATGGTCGTAGTCTTTCCAGCTCCATTGGGTCCCAAGAGGGCTATGCATTTTCCTTCTTCAACAGATAAATCCAGGCCATGGACAGCAAGTCGATTTTCAAAGACCTTTGTTAGACCTTCGATCCTTATGATTGGTAGCTTTTTCTGCATTGGACTATGAATTTGGCGGTATTTATTGCTGCTTCAAGGCTAATGGGATTGGCTGTTCCCGATCCGGCAATGTCATAGGCGGTGCCATGATCCACAGAAGTCCTGACAATGGGGAGATTGAGGGTGACATTTACTCCATCTTCAAAGTGGACCAATTTTAGTGGTATTAGCCCTTGATCATGGTATTGGGCAACACATGCGTGAAATTCTCCCTTGAGCGCCCTGTAAAACACGGTGTCAGGCGGATATGGTCCACTACAGTCTATGCCCTTTTCTCTGGCCTTTTCTATAGCAGGTTTTATTATTCTATCATCTTCATCTCCAAACAGCCCACCTTCCCCTGCATGTGGGTTAAGGCCTGAGACTGCAATTTTGGGCGAGGACACTCCAAAGTCCTTTTTTAGTGATTCATTGACTATGGTGATGGTCTTAAAGACCTTTTCCTCAGTGATGAGTTTTGGAACTTCGCGAAGCTTGCAGTGGATAGTTACCAGCACAACCGCAAGCCGTGGCCCTCTTAGCATCATGAGGTAATCTTTTGTATTGGTTAGTTCCCCCAGGATTTCGGTGTGTCCAGGATAAGGTAAGCCGCAAAGGCGAAGCCCTTCTTTTGTTATGGGGCAGGTTACAACTGCACTTATTTGGTTATTTAACGCTGCCTTAGTAGCAGCCACCACATATTCATAGGAGGCCATGCCTGTAATGGGTGTTGCCTTACCTACTGGGATCTCATTAGGATCAAGGTTTGTAACGGGGATTAGAGGAATCCCATAATCTTTTGATTCTAGATCTACTAAGGGGACATCGAATCCCACAAACTCCATGGCCCTTTTGAGGATTCCAGGATCCCCATATACTACCACCCTTTTTTGGATCATCCAGTCAGGATTTTTTGAAAAGACCTTTATGATTATTTCAGGGCCAATCCCTGCTGGACAGCCCATGGTAATTCCAATCATTCAATTGTCCTCTTTTTGAACAACCACTACTTGGTCTTGGCCTGCTATCTCTTTGAGTAAGACATTTACGTGTTCATTTGGAGATGAATCCAGTCTTATACCCACGAAGTCGGGTTGGATCGGTAGTTCTCTGAGCCCACGGTCTACCAAGACTGCGAGCTGAATCTTTTGGGGTCTGCCAAGGTCTGATATGGCATCAAGGGCGGCTCTCACTGTTCTCCCTGTAAAAAGTACGTCGTCTACGAGGATGACGCATTTATCGTCTGTGGTAAAGGGAATATTGGTTCTTTTCACAATGGGAAGATAGCTGAGCTTACTCCAGTCGTCCCTATAAAGGGTTATATCAAGGCATCCTACTGGTACATCTATACCTTCAATTTGTTTTATTCTTTCCTTTAATCTGTGGCCTAAAGGGACCCCTCCTGTGTGGATACCAATCAGGACAAGAGATTCACCTCCCTGATTTTTTTCCACTATTTCATGGGCCATACGAGTAAGGGTACGTTCAATTCCCTTTTGGTCGAGTATGGTTTTGACTCTAGCCATAAAACCTCCTCCTGAAATCTCTAGACTTCCATGACCTAAAATTTTGTCAACCCCACAATTTTTGTGGAAGATTTAAATTGAGTTTTTATCCCAAATTATGCACTTCGAATGTCCTGAAAAAGGATTTTTAGAATGCTCCCATAATAATAGATTTTGAGGATTTTTGAGAAAAAAGGAGTCTTTGGGAATATTTTAACTATTAACTGCTGTTTCCTTGCCATGGTAATGCCCCCTAGCGGGATTTTGGAGAAGTGGTATGGTAACAAATAAAGTAGCTCAAATTGAGAGCTAGAATATAACTAGCTAATATCTCAACTCATCTAGTTTTTTGGAATGTATCAATTGGTTTCAATTAAATTAAGGAGGTAATAGTCTAATGATTCAAAAGTATGTTAATAAAGGATTTATCCAACAGCTAGATGGCACTTACACTGTATTAATTCATCCTGTTAATGGCTATCTTAAGCCTGAACAGATAGAAACTGTGTACAAGCTGGCCAACCAATATGGAAAGGTTAAGCTCACAGTTACTGAAGCCATTATGATTTTTGGCATAAAACCCGAGAACTTTGATCAGGTGGCTGAAGAGTTAGCAAGAGTAGATCTACCTCTGGCTGATATCGGGCCAGTTGTGCGAAATGTTAAGGTTTGTTCTAGTCAGTATTGTAAGCACGTTATACACGACGTTACGCCTCTGGCTGCAGAAATCAACCAGCGTCTTGCAGGGATGACGACGCCTAAAAAGTTTAAGATATCCATGAATGGGTGCCCCAATTCATGCGTGGAGGCACAACTAAACGACCTCGGGATCATAGCTGTCAAGGACGGATACTGGCTCTACATTGGGGGCAAAGGCGGACGCCAACCCCAATTGGCTACTCGGCTGGATGTGGTGATCAAGGAAGAATATCTGGTTGAAACTGTCGAACGAATAGTTAAGGGCTATATTCAGGTTGCCCAAAACGAGCGATTGGGTGAAGTTATTAACCGCATGGGGCTTTTGCCATTCCTTAAGGTGGCGCTGGCCTGGAATAGCGAAGGGATTAAGACGTGTATTGGGGCGCGGTATTGTAAAAACGGAGTTGGTGATGTCCATGCTTTGGCCGAGAACATAACCTCCAATGGCAATGTACAGGGCAATATCACCATCAGTGGCTGTGGCAATGCATGTGCTGTTAACCCTGAAGCTCGTTGCAATGTAATTGTCCTGAAAGATAGGCTATGGATAAATAGCGACAGCGGCATGGATGTCCTTAAAGCGGACCAGTTATCTGAGTATCTCAAGGAAAAAGCTATTTTAAAATAGCCGTATACTTTAATTCCTAAGGAAATATGAAAATCGTTAGTTTCATCACTGAGAAGCCGGTTATTATTAAAGGTAAGGAACACCTGGGCTTTTGCTTAGAAGAGAGATCACCTCCCAATTAATAAAGCCCCAAGACCGGCTAAATAGGGGGGATGTTGCCAATAAAGACGACCAACTGCCTTTGGATTGGCAAACTTCTTTGGTAATAAGCCCCCCTTCTATGGATTTCCCTGGCTTGGACATAGCGGAAAACGAGTTTTGTATCAAATGTAGCCATCAGGCCAGGACAATGAACTACCTAAAAATATGTTTTTTATGGTAAATCAAGAGCTTGTATGCTTTTTGGTTGGAGGTGGGCTGTTTCTTCTCTTTCGTAATGGTCCCTCCTTAGAAAAATAATAAGTTATAATCTAGTTAAATAAGTGGTGTTTAACAAAAAAGGAGACATTATGAAAAGTTATGCGAGATTATTGGTTTATTGGTTGGTGGTAATGCTGGTAACAGGTATTTTAACAAACACTGCCATTGCCGACAGTGGAAATGACAAAAATCTTAGTGATGAAACTACTGAATGTCTTGAGTGTCACATTGATGCTACCTCTTTTGTTGTAAATGATTGGAAGAGGTCGAAACACTACTTCAATGGTACTGGTTGCTATGAATGTCATAAGTCGGATGAATCTAATCCGGCGGCTTTCAAACATAATGGCTATGTCATTTCCACACTGGTTACTCCGAAGCAGTGTGCCAGTTGTCATCCTGGAGTTGTTAAAGAATATACCAACTCCATTCATTCCAAATCTGGACTGATCGCCCATAATGCTGAGGCCAAGGCTGGTGGTAATTTTGCAGTTATCGTCCTGCAGATGATGGGCTGGGGCCCTAAGACCATTATTCCCCACGGCGACTATTGGAAAGATATTGTCAATGATCCTGCATGGACTTATGCTGGTGTCCCAGAAAAATTGAAAACCTCAACCCCAAAAGCAACAGACATTTTAAATGTATTTAGTGGCTTTGGATGCTATTCCTGTCATGGTACAATTATAAAGATTGTCCGGAAGAGTGAAGACAAGGTTGTGTTCGATCTGACGACCTGGCCCATGATAGGTGCTGGTACGGTCAACCCAGACGGCACAACCGGTTCCTGTGTAGCATGTCATCCATTTCATAGCTTTAAGTTAAGAGTTGTTAGGGCTGGAGTAGGTGCCTGCGGCAGGTGTCATGAGTCAGAAGATCATCCCAACTACGAAATGTACGGCAGATCCCTACACGGGGCCATGTTTCTTTCCAAGGCACACGAATGGAACCTTGATTCGCCTGCTATCAAGGCAGGACGCGATTATTTTGCACCTACCTGTGCTACCTGTCATATGGGAGCGGTTTATGATGGAGATGATATGATCTATCCGCCCACTCATAATCCGGCATCTATTTCTAAATGGAAACTTGGCATGTGGAAGGTTACCGTCGTTAGGAAAGCTGGCATGTCTGATCCAGGAATTCCCAATATTAAATTTCCATCCGATGGATTGAAAAACAGAGAAAGAGCAATTGCTATGTGCAGCCAATGCCATACAAAGCAGTGGGTGGCCAACGCACTTATAAATGGCGATCTTTCAATGGCGACACTCGACTATTTCAGACAGATTGCCTTAAAAGTAGAAAACGACCTGCAAGAGGCAGGGCTCCATACACCTGCGGATAGAAAAATCGTCAGGGATATTGGAGCGATGGCTGTAAGACCTACATGTATAGCCATGTTCCATTATGCGCCTGGATACATCTGGTGGGATGGTATCTATAAGCTTGCCTTTGAACTTACAGAGTGGTTGGAAAATAGCGTTGAGCCAAGATTGGGAGCAGATTATGTAAGTAAATATGTTTCGTGGATCAAAGAACACAAAGAAAAGGTAGAAAAATATCGTGAAAAAAGGCAGTTAAAATAGGAAATGACTGCTGTGATGAAATTCTCCCCTCCTCTTTTGGAGGGGAGAGTCATCTTAGTCTAGAGGTATCCATATGAATTCTTTGAAATTTTTTGGAATTATCATTTTTATCCTAGTGCCGTCCATATTATTTGCAGGGAATAATAATAAGGATGAGGAATATGTTGTAACTACGTCCAAAGGGGTCAGGCTCACTGTTGATGAATTTAAACCCTACTATGAGAAATATAAAAAAAGAGTAATCAGTGAAAAGGGTAAGGAGTGGTACTTTAATCTCTCAGATAAAATAATAGCGGCCAAGGAGCTTGTCCTCCAAAAGATTATACTTAATGAAGCAAAGAGAGAAAAAATAGAGGAAACACAATATTTTAAGAAGTACCGTGTAGAAATGGAAGAGAAATATCAACAAGTGGAGAAAATAGCAAAGGATGAGAAAATTCCGATAGAAATAATAAAGCTGATGAAGGAAAGAATAAAAAACGGTTATCTTGTAAAGGCTTATCTCAATAAAGAAATAGGACCATATCTGAGTGTATCCGATGATGACGTGGACAATTTTTTAATGTTTCACAAAGGGAAATATGTGTTAAAGCCTGATAAAAATAATCCAAAAGCCAGGGTAATCCATAGGGAGGCTTTGGTCCGATTTATCCAGCAAGAGAAAAGAGAAGAAGTGGCAAATCAATTGGCTAAGCAGCTATTTAAATCCTATCAGGTTAAAGTAAATAGTAATTTATTAATAAAAATCAATTAGTTTTGAAGATTTGTAGTAGTTCCAATTTGTTCTCATATTTGTGTAATGGTCCCAAAACAAAGAGGTCTTTTTGAACGCTGCTAGGGTTAGTGCGAAGGTAGGTTTCAAAAAAAGATGAATTTCAGGTGATAAAGTATGCCGTTGTAAGTTCCTAGTATTTCTGTTAGAAATTAGGTGCCAAAAAAATGCTGTTTCGAGGTATATAGTATGGCTGGTGAAGGAAAAATAAAAAAGATTCGTAATATTGGTATCATAGCCCATATTGACGCAGGGAAGACAACACTTACTGAAAGGATACTCTACTATACTGGAAAGACCCACAGGATAGGAGAGGTTCACGACGGCCAGGCAACCATGGACTGGATGCCAGAAGAACAAGAAAGGGGAATTACGATTACAAGCGCCGTTACCACTTGTTTCTGGCGCGATTCTGAGATCCACATCATCGATACCCCTGGACACGTGGACTTTACCATCGAAGTGGAAAGGAGCCTTAGGGTCCTTGATGGTGCCATAGGAGTGTTTTGTGCAGTAGGATGCGTGGAACCTCAGTCAGAGACTGTATGGCACCAGGCTGACAAGTATAGAGTCCCAAAGATGGCCTTTATAAACAAAATGGACAGGCTTGGAGCCAATTTTTGGGGTGCCATTGAAGAGATGAAGGAGAAACTGGGGGCAAATCCCCTTGTTCTCACTATACCGTATGGTGCAGAAGATGATTTTAAAGGTGTCTTCGATGTAATTAAAAAGAAGCTGATACTTTGGGATGAAGAGTCTTTGGGGCAGAAGTTTGAGGAACTCCCTGTTCCTCCTGATTTCGAGGAAGAAGTGGAGAAGGCCCATCAGGAACTCCTCGAGTCTCTGGCAGATCTCAATGAAGATATCATGGAAAAATATCTGAATGAGGAACCCATAGAAGACAAGTTGATCCACAAGGCCATTAGAGAGGCTACAATTGGCCTTAAAGGAGTGCCTGTTTTCTGTGGCTCTGCACTCAAAAATAAAGGCGTTCAGCCGGTCCTTGATGGGATCTCTCGGTATTTACCGAGCCCCCTTGATATACCGCCAGTTAAAGGGACAGATCCAAAGACTGGCGAAGAGATCACTCGCCCAAGTAAGTTTGACGCCCCTTTGAGCGCCCTTGCCTTTAAGGTACAGATGGATCAGGGGAGAAAGATGACCTTTGTGAGGGTCTATTCCGGAGTCTTAAAGGCTGGTGAAGAGGTATTCAATCCTGGAAAGAATAAGAAGGAAAGGGTTGCAAGACTCCTTCAAATGCACGCAAATAAAAGAGAGCGTATTCAAGAGGCAGGGGCAGGAAGCATTGTTGCTGTGATGGGGTTAAAGCACACTGTAACAGGCGATACCATTTGTGATCCTAAAAATCCCATATTGCTCGAGCCCATAGAGGCATATCAACCAGTGATCTCTGTAGCAGTTGAACCCAAGACGTCTAAGGACCAGGACAAGGTGGATCTCGCCCTATCAAAGTTGGCTGAAGAGGATCCCACATTCAAGGTCCGTTATGATGAAGATACTGGTCAGACCATCATATCTGGAATGGGGGAACTCCATCTTGATGTGTTGACCCATAGGCTTTTAAGGGAGTTCAATGCCCCAGTTAGAGTTGGAAAGCCACAGGTAGTCTATCGTGAGACAATTACAAAAGAGGCTGAGGTCTCAGAACAATTTGATAGAGAGATTGCTGGTACGAGACAGGTCGCATCCATTGTCATAAGAGCTGTCCCAAGGCCAAGGGGATCAGGAAATCTTGTTAGAAGTGAAATTGACCCATCTCTACTCCCAGAAGGGTATGAGGAACTCATACTGGATGCCCTCCGACAGGGACTTGAGAGCGGAGTGCTGCGAGGCTATCCCATGGAGGACGTGGAGGTAGTATTAAAGGATGCGACCTTTCATGAAGGGCTCTCAACTGAGATTGCCTTTAGGGCTGCGGCATCTCAGGCCCTTAGAAAGGCATTGGAAGATGGGGATCCGGTCCTCTTAGAACCTATGATGAAACTCGAGATCCTTGTGCCAGACGAATTTCTTGGGGATTGTATCGGTGATCTTAATTCCAGAAATGGAAAGATCGAGGAAATTTCACCAAGGGGAGCTGTTCAAGTGGTTAAGGCCATTTGCCCTCTAGCCAATCTTTTTGGATATTCCACAGCCCTTAGATCCCTAACCCAGGGGAGAGCAACTTTCACAATGGTGTTCTCTCATTTTGACGAGCAAAAGGCCTAAAAAAGCTGGTTTTGGAATACACATGACACCCTTTAAAAGTGTTGAGTTTTGAGTTATGAGTTTTGAGTTAGAGGAAGCGAATCTTTAATAGCCCTATTCCTTCAACTTAAAACTCAAAACTCAACACTTAAAACTCTAATAAAAATGGGGTGAAAGCATATGAAAATTGAGTCTTGTCTCAAAGGTACTGGGAAATTTTTTGATAAGGTAAGAGATCCATCCGACACTGTCAAATGGGCAAAAGAAAGGTTTGAGAGCCTTGGCGAAAAGGTCTTTGAAGAGGCCATAAGAATCGACAAGGGAAGACTCGGTATCCCTGTCTATATTAGTAAGTATACTCCACAAGCGTTAAGCCTTACAGGCACTGCAAAGCAGATGGGGAAGGGCGCAACCCCTTCACAGGCAGAGGCAAGCGCTGTTATGGAGTTGTCTGAGAGGTACAGCCTTTTCTACTTTAAAGAGTTTGGAAATAGACCTTTGTCGACAATGGATGAGCTAGAAGGCGAATGCATTTCATTAGAAGAGTTGTTTCTTTCCCTTCATGTTAAGCCAGATAGCCAAGAAGAGAGGGAGACCATAGAGGAGGCACTTCGCACCATTCCAATGGAGTGGGTAAAGGCCTATTCGATCGGAGAAGACAAATGGGTCTGGCTACCATGGTCTTGGTTTTGGCCAATAAATGAGTTTAATGGTTCAGCTGCAGGAAATACATATGAAGAGGCGACTGTCCAGGCCCTTTCAGAGCTTGTGGAGCGCCATGTTTGTTCTCTTGTTACTTATGAAAGATCCACTACTCCAACTATTGATTTAGACTCCTTTAGTCATCCAATGGCAAAAGAACTTGTGGAAAAGTTTAGAAGAGTAGGAATAAATCTTGTCTTAAAGGATTTTACCATGAATATGGGGATACCAACTGTGGGCGCAATAGCTTGGGATCCGTCCACATTTCCCCATAGGAGTGAGATCGTCTATGCAGCAGGTACTGCTCCAGATCCAGAAAGGGCAGCAATAAGGGCAATTACAGAGGTGGCGCAGCTTGCAGGAGACTTTGACACTGATGGTAAATACGTAGAAAGTGGTCTTCCAAAGTTTAACTCCCTTGAAGAGGCCAAATATGTATTGGAAGGTAATGAAGTAATAAAGATCACAGATCTTCCAAACCTTGGGCATGATGACTTTAGGCTCGAAGTAATGAACGTAGCAGAGGCCCTAGGGCAAAGGGGGCTGAAATCATATATAGTAGATGTTACTCATCCGGAGCTAGGAATTCCCGTGGTCTATGCCATTGTCCCTGGAAATCACTTCCGCGATAGAACGATTAATGGGGACATGGTATTTCATATGGCCAAGGTCGCATCAAATCTTAAAGATAAGGCCAAAGCCCAGATGCTTCTCAATGAACTCGACATGAAATTCCCAGAGAGATATTACATAGCATTTTTTAGGGCCTACTGCGAAGAAGGCCTGGGAAACCTTAAAGAGGCCCTGAAACTATACAAAGAGGCATTGGATAGAGGGCCGGATCCAATGGAGGAGGCCAGTATTCACTGTCATCTAGGTTCCTGTTATAAGGAGATGGGAGAATACGATGCTGCCATAGAAGAATTAAACTTGGCAAAGAAGATCAATCCCGGATTAAAGGAAATATATAATCTCCTTGGTCATTGTTATTACAAAAAAGGACAATACGTAGCTGCGATCGAGGAATTTGAACAGGCCATTAATATTGATCCAACCTCTTCGATAGATTACGCCAACATAGGCTCTAATCTCAGAAAGCTTGGACTGAGAGAGGCTGCAATTAAGTGGTATGAGATGGCTCTAAGCCTTGATCCTTCTATTCAATGGGCCTGGGAACACCTTCAGGAATTGAAGGCTGGAGTCACTGAATTGAATTGTGAATCTTGATTCATTCAACCTTGACAAAAAAAAGTGGGTGTAGTAAGTACCTCAATCGGCAGGAGCCGAATATATTAACTCGCAATAATTCATAAAGGAGGAACATATGGCAACCGTAGAGTACAAGGGCAAAACTTTTGAAGTAGACGAAGACGGTTTCTTGGCAAGGGGTATGGAACAGTGGTGTCAGGAATGGGTTGACTACGTTAAGGAACAGGAAGGAATTCAAGAACTTACTGATGATCACTGGAAGGTCATCAATGTTCTTCAAGATTACTTTAAGAAAAACGGCATCGCTCCAATGGTCCGTATTCTTGCAAAGACCACTGGTTACCCACTCAAAAGGATCTACGAGCTCTTTCCCTCAGGACCAGGTAAGGGAGCTTGTAAGATGGCAGGACTTCCAAAGCCAACAGGCTGCGTCTAATTGCGTTACAAATAAAAAGATTTTGTTTTTTAAAAAGCCCTTGTATTATAACAAGGGCTTTTTTTATTTTTAGGCGCTCACAGGATAATACATCTGATTTGTTGTTGAGAGTTTTAGGTATAGTGAGTACGCATTCGTTCTTCTCCACCTAGTATCTGGTATATCCTGTGAATGCCTATAGGTAGAGGCATTGGAAAACCCACAATCTTTTGAGGACAGGAGTACGGTGTGCTGAGTCGAATCTTTCTAATCATTTTTTGTACCATCCTTCCTGTACAGGTCTTTGGGCAGCAGATTGTCCAGCAACAACAAGAGCAGTTGATATCAATATTTGAGGATCTTAGGCCGATTCTTGCGCACATCGTCAGTGCCAAGGACAAGATTGTAATAGATGTGGGCAAGATTCAGGGGGTAAAGAAAGGCGATCTGTTCAGTGTCTATATCAAGAACGGAGAGTTAATATCCCATGGAAAAAAACTAGGATTTAAGAAGAATTTTGTGGGTGTACTTGAGGTTATTTCTACTGATCAAAATCGATCCACATGTAGGCTCATAAGTAGTCGTGGACCCATTAAACGTGGAGCGGAGGTGGAGAGGTTTACAGGTTTAAGGGCCACCATAGTGCCAAAAATTCCCTTTGCATATCCGCAAGTTGCTATTTTATCCAAGGAACTCAAAGAACAACTTTGGTCTTTAAAATGGATAAATTCGGATTCACTTCCAGATGATCCAGATGATATACATGATATTGGACGCTTTGGGCTCGACCTTTTGTTCTTGGTGTCAAAGGATGGTATTTCAGTATTTAGTGCCCCTAAGAGGCTTTTGCGTTTCTATGCAATGGATCTCTCTAATATGTCCAGAGACAACGGCGCGAAATTATCCGTTTCTCAAAGATTGAGAAAAATAGATTTTAAGTTGATCGGAGCGCTGGAGACAGACGCAAAACAAGTAGTTGTGACGGATTGTGATAAAAATGGATTGATAGAGGTCTACGCTTTGATTGGAGATAGCCTTTATGTTCAAGAATATGGATCCTCTCAGCTGAGTTATTCTATTCAGGTTGGAGAGCCCTATACAGAGCTACACTCTCTTTCTCTTTGGTGTAAAGGGGCTATTTTGGCAATAAATGTTTTAGAAGAAAGTGTGGCCTTACACTCAAAAATCCTGAAACTTTCTCCTGACGGCATTAAAAATTTAGTAGATGATGTCAACCTATGGTTTAGGTTTGCGCCCCATGAGACGGGTGAGGCTATGGATTTGATTGGCCAGGAATTTGTAAATGATCAACCACTTCAATACGGACGGCTCTATGTGCTTGGAGTGGGGCCAAATGGACTCATTTATCAAAGGAATATACTTTGCCCGAAGGAGTTCAGGCTCAACAAGGGTTTTTTCTTTAAAAAATACTATTTATTTGAAGATTCAAAGGGAAATTGGATAATTCAAACGTTAACTGGGAAAGTTAAGTCCATAGATCCATATGGTAGAGAGCAGGGTTTTAGGCCAGTCTTCAATCTTTCTGTTCCCTACAATAATTCTCCTGACCACGACAGCATCATAATACCATTATACAGTGCTGAAAATGATATGACTCAACTCTATATTTTATCCCTTGGGGACGGAGAGGTACGTCCATTTTCTGATCCAGTTGAGGGTAAGATAATAGGGTTGGATGCCTTAAAACAGAAGATTTATTTGTCAGTTACCAGGAAAGATAAAGGAACTTTCCTTTTTGTTGGTCAACGCCAAAAAACTGTTCCCAATAAATACCATTAGCCTTGATCGCTGGTAACAAATTACAGAGGCTCTAGTGTGAAGTTTTACAACTTGCGTTCAAATTCGTTTTCCAGTTCCATAATGCGTTTTTTATATTCATTAATGGAAATTTTTGCACCTTTTAGCCCACCTCGAAGATTTATTTCGGAAAGATAAGGACTATCGGTATCTGGAGAGACCATTAGGTCGATATGGGCATATGGAAATTTGCCACGCGTCATTACTTCCTTACACAATTGTAACTCTTGGTTGTTTAACTCATAGTGGCCAGTATCCCCTCCAAAGAATAGGTTATTCCTAAAGGTCCTGGTATTTTTTCGCCAGTATGCCTCAATATAGTCTCCTATAATGATTACCCTTATATCAAGGCAATTTGGTACGAAGGGTTGAAGTACAAAGGGGTAATCTAGATGGCCAAATGTAGTCTGATTGTATACCTGTTCAATATTTTCCCAGATGTGGATTCCAAGGCCGCAGTTCATGCGATCCTGTTTGGTGACAACAGGTCCTCTTAGGATTGAATTTGTTATTGCCTTGATCAGGTCATGACGGTCTCTAATTACGGTAGTGCCTGGGACCATCCAGCGTTTGTATATGTAAGCCTGTAGGCACTTGGATCTACTAATCTTTTGAGATAGGGCTGAGGGAAAGAGGATAACTCCTCGTTCACTGAGATCGAGATAAAGACTCTCCTCAGTAGGTTTAAGATTTAGAAGACCTATTACGCAATCTCCTTGTTTTAAATTGTCATAGTTGGCTCTAAACGAACTGTTATCTTTATAAAGTTTTCGTCCCATATTTTCGTGCTCCTAATTTTAGATCCAAAGTTATAAGTTTCACTCACGAAAAGAAGTACTAAATTCTCAGTACTCAGTACTTTTCTAATTCCCTTGAAGGACTCCTTTTTACAAAGTAATGTGTATAATCTAAATCCTGCATCTTTAATAAAGATACCGAATGTGAGAAAGCCTGATGCAGGTGGCTCTGCAGTTTTTAGATTATCTTTAAATTACCAAGAAAGTTGAGAGGAGGAAAGAAATGTTTGTTCGACCATCATATCTCCCCTTGGATGACAAGCAGGAGGTTCTCAAGAGATTTCTGAATAAAGATCCTAGTCTTTGGTCTGAGGACCAGGAGACACAGGCTGCTATCTCGAATCGGCTGGGATGGATGGATTGTATTGAAGATATGAAGGCCCATCTTGGGGATATCAAGGCATTTTCCCAGGAGGTTAAACAAAAGGGGATAAAAGATATAGTGCTCTTGGGCATGGGGGGATCAAGCCTTGCTCCTTTGGTATTGAGTTCTATTTTGGGCCCGAATCAAGGTTATCCTGCTCTCAAGGTATTGGACACAACTGATCCTGAGGAGATAGACAGGACAAAAAAAGTTTTGGATAGAGAAAAGACACTTTTTATTGTTGCCAGTAAGTCTGGTAAGACCATAGAACCCAATGCCCTCTTTGCATATTTCTGGGACTGGGTGAAGGGGCAGGATGGTTCTCCAGGAAATTATTTTGTTGCAATAACCGATCCAGGCAGTCCTCTTGAGACCTTGGCTCAAGAAAAAGGTTTTTGGCGAACCTTTTTGAATAGACCAGATATAGGTGGGAGATACTCGGCATTGACATTTTATGGTCTTGTACCTGCGGCACTTATTGGAATAGATGTTGAGCGCCTCCTCCTAGAGGGTGAAAAAATGGCAAAGACCTGTCTAAACACCCTCAAATGGGATGAGAATCCAGCATGTATTCTTGGAGAGTTTTTGGGCGAATATGGGGTGCAGAGTAGAGATAAGTTATCTTTATTATTTGACCCAAAGATTCGACCATTTGGCCTATGGCTTGATCAGCTCATTGCAGAAAGTACGGGTAAGGAGACAAGAGGGCTTGTTCCCATAATAGGAGAGACTACTGGTATTCCAGGTTTTTATGGCGGAGAAAGGATATTTGTATATACAAGACTAAAGTCAACGCCAGCTGAGGAGAGTTTTGACGGGTTTATAAAAGAGCTAAGGGAAGCGGACTTTCCAGTATATGAAATCTTGATAGAGGATCCATATGAGATTGGAGGACAATTCTTTTTGTGGGAGATGGCAGTTGCACTTGCATCACACTTTTTTGCTGTAAACCCGTTTGACGAACCAGATGTCATTGCCGCAAAGGAAAAGACAAAACAAGCCATAGAAGTATATAGAAAAGATGGAAAATTCCCAGTAAAGTTTTGGGTAGATCCCAAGAGTAACATAAATTTCAGGGCCTCTTCAATGATAGCGGCCTCTATGAAGGGCCTTTCGAGGGCCATTATTGACCTCTTTCAGGTGTTGCCATCTTGGGGTTATGTGGCGTTTTTACCATATCTTCCATATGAGGATCGTATTGATGAAATCTTTCAAGATATGCGTCATCTAGTGAGGCAGGAAAAGGGATGTGCCACAACCTTTGCCTATGGCCCAAGATACCTACATTCTTCAGGACAGCTTCATAAAGGAGGACCTATTTCAGGGGGGTATTTCATCTTCACTAGAAAGCGTGCCAAAGAATATGATGAGATCCCTGGTTATGGCATGAGTTTTTGGCATATGCAATTCGCCCAGGCACTTGGAGACTTTGAGGCCCTTGAGTTGGCAAAAAAACGAGTCATCCATATACACCTTCCAGCTGATTATATGACTGGGCTTGAGACCTTTAAGAGGGTGCTCTCAAGGGCGATAAAATTGTAGCCACTGCCCCAGTTGCTGGAGGGAATGTTTGTGTGCCAGATGGCTATTGAGTAGTTGTTGGGTGGTTGTTTTGTGCCCAAAATTCGATTCCTATGCTTGGCATTAAGAAGATCGTTATTCTGTCCCTTATGGTCCTAGGCCTTTGGGTCCTTGGCACATGTGGTTATGTAATTATAGAAGGTTGGGGGTTTAGAGATGCTCTGTATATGACAGCTATAACCCTTTCCACAGTTGGCTATGGTGAGGTCAACCCTCTTAGTCCAAGTGGGCAGATATTTACAATAATTTTAATAGTCCTGGGGGTTGGCCTCTTCTTTTATGGATTTAGTATATTATTTGATGCGTTTTTAGAGGGACACGTTAAGGGGTTTCTCGAGAGGAAAAAGATGGCCAAAAAGCTCAAGGACCTCAATGGGCATTATATAATTTGTGGTTACGGCAGGATAGGAAGCACTATTGCCTGCACACTATCTGAGCGTGGTCTTCCAGTCGTAATTATTGAAAACGATCCGGATGCCCTAGAGCAAATAAAAAAAGATGGTCATTTGTGGGTGGAAGGAGACGCAACAAGAGACGAGGTGTTGAAGCAGGCACGGGTTGAGGTAGCAAAGGGAGTTGTCTGTGTCTTGAAGTCCGATGCTGACAATGTTTACATAACAATTACGGCTCGTTGGTTAAATCCGGGATTATTGATCGTAGCCAGAGCAAGTGATCCAAGGGCAGAGACAAAGATGATTCAGGCAGGTGCCGACAGAGTGATTTCTCCCTATGAAATTGGAGCTAAGAGAATGGCCCTTGCTATTTTACAGCCAACAGTTACAGAATTTTTGGATTTAGCAGTTCACTCTGCCAAGTTTGACCTTACAATAGAGCAGATAGAGATCAAGAAGGGATCAATGATCGAGGATAAATCCATTAAGGAATCTGGACTGCGTCAAAAATATGGAGTGACTGTACTTGCTGTTCAGGATCCAAGGAAACAGCTTATTTTATCCCCGGACCCAGAGTTTGTTTTGAAAGTGGGTTACATATTAGTGGCCCTTGGACCAATTGAGGGGCTCAATAGGCTCAAGAGTATTGCAAAGGCAAGTGATAAGACTTAATTTAATGCTTATCAAAATAGTATGAGGAGAATGAGCCATGTACTTAGCGCCAACTCATAAATGGTATTTGGAAAGGATAATTTTCCTTATCGCAGGTACAGTGGTACTTGGTGGTACTCTTATGGGGCTGTTTGTGCACAAATACTGGTTTGCCTTTCCAATCCTTGCCGGTTTCAATATGTTAATCTTTGCTTTTACTGGTTTTTGTCCAATGGCTGTCGTTTTAAATAAGTTTGGAGTAGAGCCTCTTTGCGGAAAGGCAGAGGCAAGTTAGGCCTTAGCCCTTGTTGCACTGGATGGTCTCGTCTTCTGAGACAATAATATCCATTTTTTGGTCATGGGGATCGAGAGGGATCTTTTCCATGACCTGGATTGAGAAGGCGAGGCCTATTCTTATTGCCCCTTTTGCTTCTTGTGAGAGAAATCTATCGTAGTAGCCTCCTCCATATCCATGGCGGCCACACCTTCTGTCAAACACACTACCAGGTACTATTACAACGTCAATGGAGTCTGGTGCGATTCTTTCCGCGGTGTTGGGATTAGGTTCCAATATTCCATATGCGCCTGGAACTACGTCTGTCTCCCAGTTTTTTATTAGATAAGGGATTAGGCGCCTATCATCTATCACTGTCTTGGGTAAAACCACTGGCAACTTCTTTTTAAGGCGTTCTTTTATTGTCCGCATTGTAATTACTTCGCTCTTAAAATTGACATAAAACATGGGAAATCTGGCATTGGAATATGCCGTGATTTGTGTCAGTCTTTCCCAAATGGCGCCACTTTTTTGGGCCAACTCTTCAGGCGTAAGGGTGTCTCTTAGACTCAGTACTTTTTTTCTTAGTGAGGTTTTCAATAGGCTTTTCTTCCGGAAAAGAAAATTTTCATACAGGAATTTTTCTTCCCGAATTCTTCAGACCATATCGGCCTTGAAAGGGTATCTCTAAATCTAATTATTTTCCCTTGGGGAAAGAGATGAATTGACTTTGCTACTATACATAGGCTTCCATCAGGACCATAAAACTTGGAACCCACGACCTTGACTTTCTGACCTTTCTGAAAGTTCAATGAATTTCTTTTTAAGTACCAACTGGGTGCTGTAAGAACTCTATATATTTTCCAATTAGTTTTTAAAAAGAAATTTGAATAACCCTTATAAGGAGTTTTAGCTTCATTTTGGACAACGCCTTTAACAACTACCTCTGTATTCTCATCATAGCCTATTTTTCCCGCATAAACTAAGGAGGCACTTAACATTACTGAAAAAACAGTGGCAATTGACAACTGCTTGATATAAACACGACGTGTGTCTTGAGTCATATTCACTCCTTATAAGCTTTTTAGGAATTTCCTATTTTTATTATGCATGAATCGTGCCGTTTTTCGAAACATATTTTTTTGTTTTTCTGGGTTGCTTATAACATTTTGTTTTTTAGATTTTTTTTTGCTGAAGCGCAAAAAATGCATTAAGTGCAATTTTTGCATTGACCTAAGTGCAATTTTTGCACTTTTTTGTCTGGGCGCAAAGGTTAATTTAAAATAGCTACAGAGGCACCCAGTTTATAGGTTGCCTCAGCTCAGGGCACTCTTAAAGTCCTGAATGGTTGGTATTTTCAGTCCCTAGACCGCAAGCGCCCTCTATATACGATATTTTTTAAGGTAAAGTAAAAACATCAGGTGTACAATAGGGATTTGAGCAAAAAAAGAAGGCCTTCTTGCGGAGGTTAACAAGAAGGCCTTCGGGGAGAGGAGGGTTGGGAGGGATAGGGAGTTTTTCTTGGCCTTTATTTTTCTTTATGCATGTTCTGTGCCAATTTTTTCTTCTTAACTTGATAAGAAGTTCCCTTTTGATAAAATATTAATGCAAGGTGCGTGCCAAATATTGGATCAAGGGAGCGTCTCGTTAAATTAGCTCACAAGACAGATACAACCTTTAAGCCTTCTATCTTGTCTAGATCCAATATAGCGTGTGCCAGGAAAGCGGCTGAAGAATTGAGGACCTAGTCCTTTAGGATCCCATATTCTTTGAGTTTGTATTGAAGGGTTCTAAGAGAAATACCGAGTATCTCTGCAGTCTTTTTCCTGTGCCCTTTAGTCTGTCTTAGGGTCTTCTCAATTGCCTCTTTTTCAAGGTCTTTTAAAGTCTTAAGCTGTGTCTCTTCTGTGGTCCTTTCAGTCTCATGTTCAGAGGAAGTACCTTTAAAATTGATTAACAGAGATGAGGGGTGTTCATTTAAAATTGCTGCTCGTTCTAAAACATTGTGTAGCTCCCTAATATTTCCTGGCCAATCGTATTCTTTCAAAAGGTTCCAGTCCTCAGTTTCCATTTTTTGGGCAGATCTGCCGATTTTTTGGGCTATTTGTTGAGCAAGGTATTCACCAAGGATGGGTATTGCATCTTTCCTTTCTCGGAGAGGTGGTAACTTAATTGGAAAAACATTGAGTCTGTAGTAGAGGTCTTCCCTGAATAGTTTCTCAGCGATACGTTCCTTGAGATTTTGATTTGTGGCAGCCACAATTCTAGCGTCGGTCTTCAAGGTAACGGTCCCGCCAACTCTTTCAAAAGCCTTTTCCTGGAGCACTCTGAGTAACTTTGACTGTGCGTTCAGGGGCATCTCCCCAATTTCGTCGAGAAAGATGGTTCCGGAATTTGCCAGTTCAAACTTTCCTTTTTTTTGTTTGAGGGCTCCGGTAAATGCCCCTTTTTCATGTCCAAAGAGCTCAGATTCAATAAGATTTTCAGGTATGGCTGCACAGTTTAGTTCCACAAAGGGGCCTTTTCTTTTGCTAAGGGCATGTATAACTTTGGCAATAAGGCTTTTGCCTGTACCGCTTTCACCTTCAAGCAGTACTGTGGCATCTGTATCGGCAACATTTTTGATTTGTTTCCATATATCTTGCATCCCGGCAAATATGACGTCAACTGGAGGCAGTTCATCAGAAAGACGCTCACCCCAGGCGCTCTCAGCAGATTTAAGTCTCTGGTGTTCCTGGACTTTAGATACAACCATCCTGAGTTCATCTGGATTCTTTAGAGGTTTTAAGAGGTAGTCAAATGCCCCTTCTTTCATGGCCTCGACCGCGCTTTCCACAGTGGCGTAGGCAGTAAGAATTATGAAATCTCCTTCAAAGCCAGCTTTTTTTAATTCATGGAAGAAATCCAGGCCACTCATTTCAGGCATTTTGAGATCAGAGATGACGAGATTGGGTGAAAAGATCTTTGCCTTTTGTAGGGCATCCTTTGGATTGGTAGTAGTTTTTATGTCATAGCCGCACTTTTTTAAAATGCGGCTGAGAAGTACAGTAATATTAGGTTCGTCATCCACTATTAATATTCTGAAATTCGAGTTTTCCATAGTGCTCATTTCTGGTAGGGTAGTTATTTATTACATTAACTATCTTGGGTGAGCATAGCAAGTCATGGAGATCGTTTTCACAATAAATCCCTATTCTGGTTATGGAGCGCTAAAGGGGAAGAAAAAGGTATTAGAAGAGCTCAAATCGGTATGTTCGGCCAGAGGGATCTCTCATAGGTTTTTAGTAGACGAACAGCTAAATTTTTTTTCAAAAGATACTGTCTTGGTTATTTGTGGGGGTGATGGAGCTATTTTTAGGACGATAAATTACATCTTAAAACTTGGTTCCCCGCCTCCTTTTGCAATCATTCCAATGGGGACTGGAAATGATATTGCACGTGCTACAGGCTGGTATGAGATTTGGGAAAGGGGTGGGGCAAGTGGCTTTATTGACGCACTTATTGCCTCGAGATGCAATGATTTCGATGTATGGGAATTGAGTAGGAGAGGAGGTAATGAGAAATGGTGTTTTTCAGCATACTTGGGAATTGGTTTGGATGCTAAGGGAGTAAAATACTATGAGGCACTTCTCAGTTTTTGGGGGAGGATGGTGAAATTCCCTTTTATGAAAAGGCTTTATTACATATTAGCAGGAATAAGGCTTTTGATTTCTGAAGGTAGTCCCTTTAAAAGGGATGCTGGTAATATTAAGGGCGCGGTAACAATAAAGGAAGACGATGTATGTTTTGAATGTCCTTCAAAAGGGGTCTTGTTATTTTCTAACATAGGAAACTATATGGGAGGAGTATGGTTATCCGATAGCACTAGGTTTGATGATGGCCTTCTAGACATATTCTTGTGGCCTACCCCAAAGGATTTTTTGAAATTTGCCATTAGAGGTACACCCCCTGCAATTTTTAAAAAAGATATTAAAAAGGTCTTTTTTTCAATACCAAAAGGTCTATACGGGCAGGCAGATGGTGAGTTTTTGGGAGAACTTCCCTCTGGAGATTATTGTATTGGCTTAAGTCGGGTTTTGCCAATTCTGATTCCTCCTAAGGGGGTATTGGCACTTCAACCATCAGAAACGAAATTCTGTCTTGCATCTCCAGCAAACTCGACAATTGCCTGACTAAGGTATTAAGTTTTCAAGAAGACATTACGAAAAGTATATTAGCTAAATTATGCATGCCGAATACGATGAAAACGGTATTTTGCATTTTGTAGGACTGAGTTCATAAGAGCATTTAATTTTTTGGGAGGACATATGCCCGAAAGGCGAAAACATCCCCGCTATCCAATAAAATTAAGGGTCTTTTTTGTGGAGGAAGGAATTTTTGGCGTAACTGAAAATGTTTCCCTGGATGGCCTTTTTGTTAAGGCAGATGCCAATGTATCAGAGGGAGTCGTTAAGGATTTACTAGTGGAAATCCCCGTATTAGGAGTGATCGCCCTCAAGGGCTACATACAACACACACAAAAAGATAGAAAAGGCCTTGGTGTGGAGCTTGTGAAGGTGAGGTTTTCCACAGATCAGGAAATTTATTGCCATCTCTACAACAAGTTTATTGAATGTCTACAGGAACTGGCAGAACTCCATGAACAATACCTTGAATTTGCCCATCAGGGGAAGGTAAAACTTTGTACTTTTCCCAAGGAAGCCCCAAGTGAATTATCAATTTGATTCGGCCCTTTGGCCTACATTCATCGTGTTTTTTATTGGTTCTTGTATCGGGAGTTTTCTAAACGTCTGCATTCACAGAATCCCCCAAAAGGTCTCTATAGTTTACCCTGGCTCATCGTGCCCAAAGTGTGGAAAAGGAATTGCCTGGTGGGAAAATATTCCTATCCTTAGTTACATATTTTTAGGTGGTAGATGTTCTGGCTGCAAGAGTCGAATTTCAATGAGATATCCTATAGTAGAGATCCTGTCTGGCAGTGTAGCCTTAGTCCTTTTTTATCGTTTTGGAATTTCACTTCAATTTTTTTATTATTTTTTATTCTTAGAGCTATTAATAGTAATTTCCTTTATTGATTTGGATCATAAAATCATTCCAGATGTACTGTCTTTAACGGGAATAGTAATAGGGGCTTTAATATCTCATTTTGTTGCTGATCACGGCCTCTTTAATTCTTTATTAGGGATAGTTTTGGGTGGTGGAATATTGTTTTTGGTCGCATGGGCATATTTTATATGTACTAGAAGAGAAGGATTAGGTGGTGGAGATATTAAACTACTTGCAATGATCGGTGCCTTTTTGGGGTGGAAGGCAATACCATTTGTGCTATTTCTAAGTGCCCTTACAGGGTCTATTTTTGGAGGTATTTTAATCCTAGTCAAAGGCGCTGGGCGTCACTCAGAGATACCCTATGGTCCTTTTCTCTCCTTGGGTGCAGCAGTTTATTTGATTTGTCCTAATTTCGAAAAATTTTTTCTGTCTTTATTGGTTTAAAAGATTTTTTGATTCATAAAAGATTTGGTGTATATTGATAAAAAAAATAGTGTGTGAGGTTAGCTGTGCCCCAAAAAAGAATTCTCATCGTAGACGATGAACCTGAGGTACGGAAGATAATATCTTCCATACTTCAATCTCCAAAGGGTGGGTATGAAGTAAGAGAGGCTGGAGATGTGGAAACAGCCTTAGAACTTTTAAAGGAGGAACCATTTGACCATGTTTTATGCGACATCTATATGGAGCCTCTAACTGGCATAGATTTTTTGAGAAAGGTGAAAAGTGATGGCCTTAATATAAACATCATCATGATAAGCGGAAAGGCCGATGTAGAACAGGCTCTAGAGGCAATTAGCCTCGGAGCAGACGACTATGTTCATAAGCCTATAACAGCAGGCCAATTATTATTTGTACTTAGACGTATAGAAGAACAGAAGAGGCTAAAGGAAGAAAATGAGCGTCTTAGAGCTGAGGTACAAGAACGCTATTCCTTCCATAATATGGTTGGCAAAAGCACGAAGATGCAGGTGGTATTTGATGTCATTAAAAAGATTGCAGATTATAAGACCACAGTTCTAATTACAGGAGAGAGCGGTACGGGAAAGGAACTTGTAGCCAAGGCCCTGCATTACAATGGCGCTAGGAAGAACGCCCCATTTATTGCTGTCAATTGTGGCGGTATACCTGAGAATTTGCTAGAAAGTGAACTCTTTGGCCATGCCAAAGGGGCCTTTACAGATGCTATTCGGGCCAAAAAGGGACTCTTTGAAGAGGCAGACGGAGGGACCCTTTTTCTGGATGAGATAGGGGATCTGCCCCTTACCCTTCAAGTCAAATTGTTGAGAGTACTTCAAGATGAAGAGGTGCGGCCAGTTGGCGCAACCAACGTGGTTAAAGTAGATGTCAGAATTGTGGCGGCAACTAGCAAAGATCTTGAACGTGAAGTAAAGCGTGGCTCCTTTAGAAAGGACCTCTTTTACAGGATTAATGTGCTTCGTATCTCACTGCCCCCACTGCGGGAACGACGGGAAGACATTCCAATACTAGTAGAGCATTTTATTGAAAAATTTAATGCGAGACTAGGTACAAAAATTAAGGGTATTAGTTCCGAGTGCATGCAGCTCCTTATGGATTATCCATGGCCAGGGAACGTAAGAGAATTAGAGAATGTAATGGAACGAACCATGGTCCTTGCTGAGGGAGAGGTGATCCAGCGAGAAGATCTTCCTCCGTACCTTCTGGAAAATTTAGTTGTAGAAGACAATGTGGAAAAGCTAGATATAGAGGATAGCGTACTATCAATAAAGAAATGTAGTAGAGTACTAGAGAAAAAACTCATTCAGCGAGCCCTTCAACGTACTGGTGGAAATAAGACACAGGCGGCAAAATTACTGGAAATTAGTCTCCCAGCACTCATTTATAAGATGAAGGATTACGGTCTGTTCAAGTCACAGTTTTAATTTAGTCACAGACGTACATAGAAAAATACATACGTTTTTAATTCTCTTTTGTAGGCGCTAAATAAAAATGTCGTAACAAGATACGACTATATTAATTTTGTGCTTCAAGGTAGATGCTACTTAATTTAGTTCTAACAAAGCAGCTAGCCCATGAAAATCTTCGTTCGACTAAGCAGGGGGTAATGAATAGTCAAGTTTGATTTTTTAGGGCCTGTATCTCTTTTGGGGATAGATACCTAAATTGGCCTGGGGCCAGTTTGCCGAGGAGTACAGGTCCGATTCTCGTGCGGATCAATCGTTTTACTGGGTGGCCCACGCTCTTAAACATGTATCGTATCTGACGTTTCCTGCCTTCTTTCAATTTCACAATGAATATTGAGTCGCCATCCACTTGTTTGATTTTCTTTATAAAACAAGGCATGGTCTTTTTGCCTTGGATGACTACCCCTTTTTCAAGCCGTCTTATGGCTTCTTTGGGTGGAATCCCCTGTACTGTGACCCTATATTCTTTTTCCACCTTTTTGGATGGATGTAAGAGCCTGTGAGTGAGCTCGCCGTCATTGGTCAGGATTAACAGGCCCTCGCTGTCTTTATCTAACCTTCCCACATGGTAGACCCTGGGAAAAGAATAAGTACCAGTAGTCTTTCTAAGATGATCTAGAATTGTTGGCCTTCCAAAGGGATCATTGAGAGTGGTGAGAATCCCTCTAGGTTTATGATAGGCAATATAAATAAATTCATCGTTTGATTTAATGACCTTTCCATCTACCTTGACAATGTCTTTTTCAGGATCAATTTTGGTACCCAATTTAGTTACAGTTTTCCCATTGACCTGGACTCTGCCAGCGACTATGAGTGCCTCAGCTTTCCTGCGGGAACATAGGCCAGATTGAGCTATGTATTTATGTAATCTTATCATATCGTTAAACCCAGAATATAGTACATGGTTTACAGTGCCAGATCTACGGCTTAATAATACCCTTATTGGTTTTTTTGGATCTTTTTTGAGCCGTGTATTAAATATTTTGTACCTTTAATCCCAGATTATGCACTTCAAATGCCTGAGAAAAGGATTTTTTACGAATCATTCAATAGTTATCTGCAGTTTTTTGTTAGTGCCTTAACCCAAAAGGTGCAGTTTTACCGGTCAATTCAATCTCAGGCATATGAAGCCACAAGGGGCTCGCAATTTTGCCGAGGTCTCTTTGTTGTCGGGCACTTGAAGTAAAAAAGTACTCCTTGCGTGCCCTCAGCCTTGCATCTTCGGCAAACTTGCGAGCTGCATTATCTGGGTTAATTTTTTGTTATGGACAGACAAAAGTGCTTAACATGTAAATATTACTATATAACATGGGATAAGTTTAGGCCCTATGGCTGCAAGGCATTTGGTTTTAAAAGCAGAAAAACTCCATGGTTGGTGGTAAAAGAGTCTTCAGGAAAGGATTGTACCCTATATGAGCCCAAACCCATCAGGAAAATGTAGGCTTGAGTCTCCCTCAATTCCATATTTCGCATATAGGACACTGGAATGGCTTCTTGCACCTATTGCTCTTAGTGGCCTTATGGCCTTAAGGATTTCATCAAATAAGTATAGAGATATTACTTTAAAGAGATTGGGAATACTCAAAAAAGATGAATTAAAAATAAAAAAGAAGGGAAGGCCAATCTTTTGGGTCCACGCACTATCCTATGGGGAGGTCAAGGCAGCTTTTCCCCTTTTAAAAAGGATAAAGGAGCAATGGAAGGAAAGTGTCTTAATAGGCTCTTCTTCCACACCCACTGGAATGCTTGAACTATGTAAGATGGGGGATTCAATTTTGGACCTAACTATCCCCATGCCCTTTGATTTTACGCCTTGTTTTCTAAGACATATTTCATGGCTCAAACCTGATTGTTTTTTATTGGTTGAAACAGATGTATGGCCAAATTTCCTCTGGCAACTAAAAAGACGCGGGACTCAATTAGTCCTTGTAAACGGAAGTATTTCTGAAAGGGCCAGCTCTAGACTAAGCATGATGCCATGGGTCTCAAGATTCATTTATGGGCCTTTTGCCAAAATTGGTATGCAATCTGAGAAAGATAGAGACCGTCTTATATCTACAGGGATTGATGCCTCTGATGTCGTGGCAGTGGGAAACATGAAATTTGATATAGACATTCCAGATATGGATAACGTTTCAAAAAGTATGGTTAAGGAACTTGGCCTAAGGGATGACGGGCTTGTGGTTGTCCTTGGAAGTAGTCATCCAGGGGAAGAAGAGGCCGTATTGCCATCAATCATGGCCCTAAGACAATTGAGTGACCAGAGACCCATTGAAGTGTTTGTGGTGCCAAGAGATCCGGGCCGTGCAGCTGAAATAAAGGCCCTCTTTGAGAGCCAAGGGGTTAGATGTAGTCTTAGAACCCAGCTAGCCGCTTCCAATCAGGCCTCAGTCGCCAGTCCTAACCACTCCTTCCGGTGTATTATTGTAGATACCCTAGGAGAACTTTTGAAAATTTATTCAATTTCACATGTTGCAATAATGGGGGGGACATTTGTACCTGTAGGGGGACACAACATCCTTGAACCTGCATCATTCGGTCTTCCTGTCATTGTTGGGCCTTATGTGGAGAGTATTGAGGAGATATGTGAGGGGCTTGAGAGAGCTGGCGGGCTATTCAGGATTAGTGGTAAGGAAGGGCTAAAGCCCATCCTGTTATCATTGTTACAAGATCCATCAAAGAGGAATTCTGTTGGTAAGGCTGCCAAACGCTTTGTAGAAAGGAATAAAGGGGTCATCGACAGATATATCTACATGATCGAAGAGATTTTGAGAAATGGCGTCCAATAATGAGGACGACACTTACACCTAAATTTGCGATTCGCAAGTTAGAGTTAAAGATAGGGAGTAAAAACAAGTGAGCAGTGCTTGGTCCCTTGAGAAATTACATGTGGAGGACATCCTATTTACCTTAGGAAGACCCCTATCCCCCATTTATGGGACTATCATGTCCATAAGGCGAAATCTATATAAAAGGGGCATATTGCCATCTTTTTCAGTAAAAGTGCCTGTTATCAGCATAGGTAATATCCTCTTGGGGGGTACTGGTAAGACCCCTCATGTTGAAATGCTGACAAAATGGTTACTTGAAAAAGATATTGTTCCTGCCATCATCTCAAGGGGCTATGGGGGCAAAGTTGGTAAAGGCCCCAGGCTCCTTTTTGACGGAAAAAAAATCCACTTTGGGCCCGATATATCCGGAGATGAGCCATATATGATGGCTTTGAATCTGAAGTATTACCTGAAAAAAAAAGGATTGGATCGTGGTCCTTTAATCATAATTGGCTCTGATAGGGTTTCAGGGGCAAAAGAGGCCATAAGATATGGCGCTCAAACAATTATTCTCGATGACGGATTCCAGCATCTAAGGTTAAAGAGGGACCTTGATATTCTTCTCTTTCCATATAATGTTTCTTTAAATAATTTAAAGATATTTCCTGGGGGGAGGCTAAGAGAGCCTATTTCTAGTTTAATGGATTGTGACTGCATCATTTTAACCAAGTGCCCAGATACAATCGATGAACAAATAATCTCTGCTTTGACGCCATATTGTGAGGCTAAGAGCCATTTCTTTAGCAAGTATATGTCAACTTCTCTAGAACCTTTAATAGAAGGTCAATCATATACTCTTGAATACTTAAGAGGAAAGAAAGTAGGAGTATTTTCTGGAATAGCAGACCCTGGTTCTTTTGAATCTCAGCTGCTCTCTTTGGGTGCAAGGATTGTGGGCAGTCAGACTTATAGGGATCATTATTCATATTCATATAAGGACTTATTAAAATTGGCAAAATGGGCCCAATCCCTTGGAGCAGACCTTCTTCTTACGACCCAAAAGGATCTGGTGAAGTTACGATCCATTTTAATGCACTGCCCTCATGACAATTCGACTCCTTGGCCCAAGATATATGCCTTGGCAATTGAGGCCAGTGTTGAAGATGGATTTTTCGAATTAATTAAAAAGACTTTAGAAAGAGGTGTGAACGTATCAAATGGGACTCCTGAGTAACACTAATAGTTTTTCATGTTTTTATGCGTCGCCACAAGATCATGGAACAGATCTTTACCTGTGGTTGAAGGAACGTGTATTTCAATTTTCGTTTAGAGATGAGGTAGAGGGACTTTCAAAAAAGGTGGGATGGGCCTCTATTGTTGATCCATATTCACCTGAGATTGCAGAGGAATCAATGTTTGTTGGTGATTTCCTCGTATTGTCCATGAGGGTTGAGGAAAGGAGAGTACCAAAGGCCCTTGTAAAAAAATATTGTGCCATTGAGGAAGAGAAGATCAAAAGGAGTAAAGATCTTAAGAGACTTTCAAGAAGGGAAAAAAAGAGGATTAGGGAACAGGTAGAATTTTTGCTTCTTCAAAAGGTACTTCCTATACCATCTGTTTATGATATGGCATGGGATTTAAATGGAGAAATCGTATATTTTTTTAGCACATCGTCAAAGGTAATAGGAGATTTTCAGGATTTCTTTCATAAGAGCTTTGACATCATGCCATCTCCAATTATACCGTACAATTTGGCTATGACCCGATTTGGTACTGATTCTGTAAAAGGACTTTCTCCAGAGGTATTTGTCTAGTGAGGGAAAAAATGCTACAGGATGGAGTTGATACTGAAAGGCCCAGCATCTCTGACCTTATTAAGGAAACCGCTTTTTTAGGGACTGAGTTTCTCACATGGCTCTGGTGGAGGGCTGAGGAAAAAGGTGGCCTATTCAAGGTGCAAGGAGTGGGAGATGTCAGTGTTCAGTTTGTGCGCTTAATTTCATTGGAAAGGGGAGCAGAAGAGGGCAAGGAACTAGTTACGTGTTCAGGCCATGGGACCCAGATGAAAGAGGCCAAGCTAGGTCTCAGTCTTGGCAAGAAGGTGGCAAAGGCCACAGTTGTTGTTGATAAGGGAGACATAGCTTGGGAGGCAACGATTATTGGTAAGAGCTTGGACATTCAAGGCCTAAAGGTTATAAAGGGATTAGATACTGAGACTGTGGAAGAGGAGGGAGAACATGGTGAAATGGGCTTACTCTTTTTCAAGCTTACTCTAATCAAAGAGTTTATGCACATAATCCATGAAATATATCTGGATTTTGCTGGCAAACGGATAAATGAGTCCATGTGGCTCAATGAAAAGAGGGGGCTCTCTAGATGGATAACAGGGATAGGACAAGGACCCCTATAAGGCAAAAATATAGTTTGTGTCTCATATCCTTTTTAACTTTAGGG